>NZ_BMQN01000002.1:300000-505362 GCF_014648135.1 Deinococcus sedimenti
ATCCGCGCCGTCACCGCCCACCAGCCACGACTCGTCATGATTGCCCGGCACCACCAGAAACGGAAACCCCAGCGGGCCGTACACGTCCGCGAACCGCTCCCGGAACAGCGGCGAATTTACGTCCTTCGGCCCAGCCGGATAGAAATTGTCGCCCAGCGCCACGCCCAGGTCACAGCCCTCCCGCGCGCACACGCCCTGCATGGCCGCCGCCACGCGCCTCTGCACGTCCGTGCCGGTCCCCTGGTCCCCCATCACCACGACCCGCACCTGCGCCTGCGGCAGGACGGGCAGTGAGGCCCTGACGTCAGGAATTGTGACCGGGTCGGTCAGGGCTGGTGCGCAGGCCCCGAGGACTCCGCTGAGCAGTACCCCCACCGCACCCCTCCTCAAGATTGGCAACATGGCCCCAATGTGACGCTTAGACTGTTCTCACGCAACAACCTCAGGGGGAACCATGAACGAATACCTGAACGTCATCCGCAACAACTACGCCAACTTCCAGGGCCGCGCCCGCCGCCGCGAATACTGGATGTTCACCCTGATCAACACGATCATCGTGACCGTCCTGAGCATCCCCGTGTACGGCGCGACCATCGGCATGGCCATGCAGTCCGACACGGGCGCCGACCCCAGCGCGGGCCTGACCGGCACCACCCTGATCTTCACCGCTCTCATGCTGATCTACACTCTGGCGGTCATGGTGCCCAGCATCGCCGTCACCGTCCGTCGCCTGCACGACGCGGGCTTCAGCGGCTGGCTGTACCTGCTGAACTTCATCGGCCTGAGCATCGTCGTCCTCGTGCTGTGCGTGCTCGACAGCAAACCCGGCAGCAACAAATGGGGACCCAACCCCAAAGGCGTGACCGACGGCACCCCTGCCCCCGCGCAGAACTGGTAACACCCACCCCCACAGTGCCCCGTCCATCCTGAATCGAACAGGGAGGAGGGGCGTTGTGACTGTGAGTCGTAAACCGCGACCGAGGTCATGCAGATGCACGAATTCATGGACGTCGTCCGCCACTACGCCACATTCACGGGCCGCGCCCGGCGGCTTACATTCTGGATGTTCATCCTGACCGGCATCCTCCTCGCGGCGGGCCTTGCCCTGATCGACGAGGCGCTCGGTCTGCGCGTCAGTACCAGACCGGACGATGACGGACTGCTGGTCAGTCTCCTGACTCTCGCCCTGCTCCTGCCCACCATCGCCGTGACTGTGCGCCGCTTGCATGACACTGGTCGTTCGGGCTCGAATCTCTGGTTGCTCCTGATTCCCCTGTTCGGCTGGCTCACGTTGCTCGCCTGGCTGTCAGAGGACGGTCAACCCAGGACCAACAAATGGGGTGCCGATCCGATGTCTGCCACCGGACGTGTTCCCACTCCTGCGCAGAACGATTGAACTCACGCCGCGTCCGCCCTGCCGTCCGGTGGGGCGGTCTCCTCATGCCCGTGCATCTGCCAGTTGGCGCAGGCGCGGCCGGGGCCGGGCGGGCAGAATGGGGGGCGTGCCCCTCACTGTGCGACCACTCACCCCGTCCGACTTTCCCCAGGTCCGGCCGATGCTGCTCGACATGGGGTTCGTGGAGGACGAAACCGAGCTGGCGGCGCGCTTTCCGGCGTTCTGCGTCCATCCGGAGTGGGTGGCGCTGGGCGCGTTCCGGGACGGGGTGCTGCGGGGGTACGCGGCGGCGCAGGACTACGGGCCGCACCTTCGCTCCGGGAACAGTCACCGCACGGCGAAACTGCACGACCTGTACACGGCACCTGAGGTTCGGGGTCAGGGCGTGGGCCGGACGTTGATGCTTGGCATGGAGGCGTGGGCGCAGGCGCGGAGCGCGCGCTACCTGTTCTGGTACGCCAACCTGCGGGAGGCGACGCCCGCCGACGAGCGCATGGGGTACACGCCGGGTGCGGAGGCGCAGGAGGGGTACCGCTTCTTCGAGGTGGACTTCAGCGATCGCACGTCGCGCCAGCCGCACCCGGAGCGGGGCTCGTGAACCTGACCGCGCACTTCACACCCCGCACGGCGGTCACCCCGGAGCTGGAGACTGAGTTACGGACCCTGCTGATCGCGGCTTACCCGCAGTTCGCGGACTTCTGGGCGGGCACGTCGTACTGGGGCAGCGAACCCGAGTGGCACCTGTGGCTGGTCGACCCGGCAGGCACGCCTGCCGCGCAACTGGGCTGCGGGAGGCGCGTCGCGGAGGTCGGCGGGCGCGAGGTCACGCTGGTGGGCGTCGGTGGGGTCGCCACGCACCCCTCGGTTCAGGGGCGGGGCGTGGGCCGCCGCCTGCTGCGGGAGCTGCGCGCCTTCCTGCACACGCTGCCGGATGTGCAGTTCGCGTTCCTCCAATGCCGGGAGGAGGTCGTCCCGTTCTACGAGCGGGGCGGTTTCGTCCGCGTGCCGGGTGCCGCGCAGTACCTCGACCCGGACGAGGGGCAGTGGGTGACGGACGCCGGTCCCACCCTGATCCTCCCCGTGCAAGCGGCCCTGCGTGACTGGCCGCCAGGGGAGACGGTGAACCTGCGCGGGCTACCGTGGTGAGTGGGCAGGACCGGATCAACTCCCGGCCGGGTGGCCAACCTGGGGGATAGTGCCGGACCTGAACCAGTCGATCAGCGCCTGCGGGTCGCTGGGTGTCAGGTAGTACTCCCGGTCGTGGTGGGTGAGGATCACGGCCTGATCCGGGCGTGCGGCGCCCGCTGCGGCCTGGATCTTCCCGCCGGTTCCGGCGCGGCTGATGAACGTGCCGGTGTAGTAACCGGGTGTGGCGGTGCCGAACAGCCGCGCGCCCAGGGGGGTGTGCGTCAGGGCGGCGCGGGTGTCGTGCCGGGGGAATCGCAGGGTGGCCGCGGCGGTCCGGACGGTCAGGACGTCACCGTCCAGCCGGTAGGTCAGGCGCGGCCGGGCGAGCAGGAGAACAGCGAGGGGTACGAGCGGCAGCAGGAGCAGCAGTGTCCAGTCGGGCCTGGCCGGTCGGGCGGGCCGGAAGGTGGCGTTCTCTCTGGCCTGCCAGGCGCGCAGCAGCGCCTGCGGGTCGGCGGGCGTCAGAACGGTGGGCGGCCGGGTGGCGAACTCCAGCGCCGCGCGTCCCTCGGAACCGTCGCTGAACACCTGGGCGCGGCCTTCAGGCGTGCGAAACAGGCCGACGGTGTACCCCGGCAGGGCGCTGCCGATGATCTTGCCGCGCAGCGTCACGGCCCGCGACTGGACGGGCGTGCCGGGCAGAATGACGACCCGGGCGCCCAGCGACCGAGCCGTGAGGGTCCCGCCCTGCACGGAGTACACCGGCAGCTTCAACACGGGCGGGAGCAGCAGCAGGGCTGGCAGGATCAGCAGGGGAAGGAGCAGCAGCAGGCGCGCGGCGGGCCACCAGCGCGGCATTTCCTCGACCTGAACGGGGAGCGATGTCATGCTGTTCAGTACGCGCCGCGCGAGGCTTCGGTTGCCGCTGCGTGCTCCTGGGCGGTATCCTGCCTGCATGAAGCCTCTCGCCCGTCACTCCGGTCTGGTGATGCGTGGCGCAGGGCTGAACCGAATGCCTGCACCCGGTCTGATCACGCGAACTCTGAGCGCCTGAGAACCTCACCCGAGGTTTTCAGGCGTTCTGCTGGAATGGTGGCCAGACCGGGTTTCTCATGGCTGAACGCGACCCTGCGCTCAGCCCGCACACAGAGGTCGACATGCACGTAATCCTTCCTGACGGTAAACAACTCGAACTGCACGCTGGTGCCACGGCCCTCGACGCGGCGGCCGCCATCGGCCCGCGTCTCGCGCAGGACGCCCTGGCCGCCACCGCGAATGGTGAACTGGTCGACCTGATGACGCCCCTGCCCGAC
Organism: Deinococcus sedimenti; assembly: GCF_014648135.1. Lineage (NCBI taxonomy): Bacteria > Thermotogati > Deinococcota > Deinococci > Deinococcales > Deinococcaceae > Deinococcus > Deinococcus sedimenti. The sequence goes on from NZ_BMQN01000002.1 coordinate 303,838, forward strand.
GGCGCGAACATCACGCTGATCACGAAGAAGAACCCGGCGGACGCCGCGCCGCTGTTCCGGCACTCGCTGGGGCACGTCATGAGCCAGGCGGTCGGCGAGTACTACAGGGGCAAGGGCTACGGCGCGGACGCCATCAAGCGCGGCGTGGGCCCCAGTATCGAGAACGGCTGGTACCAGGACTTCGACCTGCCCGAACCCCTGAAGGAAGAGGACCTGCCGGAGATCGAGAAGATCATGCGGGACATCATCGCGCGCGGCCTGGACTTCACGCGGCGCGAGATCAGCAAGGACGAGGGCCTCGCGCAGTTCCCGCACGACCCGTACAAGCAGGAACTCATCGCGGGCCTCCCCGAGGACGAACCCATCACGTTCTACACGCAGGGTGACTACACGGACCTGTGCCGCGGGCCGCACTTCCCGAACACCGGCAAGCTGCCGGGCGCGTTCAAGCTCATGAGCACCAGTGGCGCGTACTGGCGCGGGAACGAGAAGAACCCGATCCTCCAGCGCGTGTACGGCGTCGCGTTCGCCACGCAGAAGGAACTCGACGCGTACCTGCACCAGCTGGAGGAAGCCAAGAGGCGCGACCACCGCAAACTGGGCCGCGAACTGGAACTCTTCACCATCGACCCGCTGGTCGGCAAGGGCCTGCCGCTGTGGCTCCCGAACGGCACGGTCCTGCGCGAGGAACTGACCAGCTTCATGAAGGAGCAGCAGTTCCAGCGCGGCTACCAGGGCGTCATCACGCCCAACATCGGCAACCTCGACCTGTACCGCACCAGCGGGCACTACGAGAAGTACTCCGACGGTCAGTTCCGCCCCATAGAGGTGGACGACGAGGAGTACATGCTCAAACCCATGAACTGCCCGCACCACGTGCGCATCTACGCCAGCAAACCCCGCAGCTACCGCGACCTGCCGGTGCGGCTCGCGGAGTTCGGCACGGTGTACCGCTACGAGCAGAGCGGCGAACTGAACGGCCTGACCCGCGTGCGCGGCTTCACGCAGGACGACGCGCACCTGTTCGTCCGCCCCGATCAGCTGAAGAAGGAATTCCTGGACGTCCTCGACCTGACGGTCCTCGTGCTGAAGACCTTCGGCATGAACGAGGTTCGCTTCCGCGTCGGCACCCGCGACCCGGAAAGCGACAAGTACGTCGGTGACGAGGCCAACTGGACCCTAGCGGAGAGGCAGATCATTGAGGCGGTCGAGGAAGTCGGCCTGCCCTACACCATCGAACCCGGCGACGCCGCCTTCTACGGCCCCAAACTCGACTTCGTCGTCAAGGACGTCCTGGGCCGCGAATGGCAGCTGGGCACCATCCAGGTGGACTACAACCTGCCCGAACGCTTCGACATCAGCTACGTCGGCGAGGACGGCCAGGACCACCGCCCCATCATGATCCACCGCGCGCCGTTCGGCAGCATCGAACGCTTCACCGGCATCCTCATCGAACACTACGCCGGGGACTTCCCCCTGTGGCTCGCGCCCCGCCAGATCATGATCATCCCCATCGCCGACCGCCACAACGACTACGCCTGGGCGCTGCGCGACGAACTGCACGCCGCCGGGCTGCGCGCCGAAGTCGACGACTCGTCAAACCGCATGAACGCCAAGGTCCGCACCGCCGAACTGAGCAAGATCCCTGTCATGCTGATTGTCGGCGATCAGGAACAGGCAGGCCGCGCGGTCAGCGTCCGCGAACGCACCCCCGAAGGCCACAAGGAACGCAAAGGCGTCGCCTTCGACGACCTCAAGAACGAACTGCTGGGCCGCTACCGCAACCGCAGCTGAAGCTGAGCCGAAACAGAAACGCCCGGTCCATGGAGGCCGGGCGCTATTCTTGATCAGGGCGTGAACGGCAACGGAGTCAGGTCAACCGGCGCATTGGTCCGGTCCGGCAGCGCCACGAGAATGGCCGGGCGCGTGCTCATGTCTGCCGCGAGCCAGTCTGCCAGGGTTGATTTGAGGGTGACGTCAACGACTTTCGCGAGATGTGGTATGCGGACTGGAACGTTGACCGTACCCCGGTCACTCACTGGGATTGTGAATGAGATGAACATGGGTGCCGAATACTTCCGCTTTTCCGGCCAGGAGGTTCCGTTGATCTGGAACCGGACGAGCAATCCCACCTGCCGGGCAGTTGTCTCGACGTGGTGCGGGCTCCACGTGATCTTCGATGAAGCACTCGAATAAGCAATCACGCTGGGCTCGTTCTGTGGCGTGGGTGCAGTCGGGCTAGACCAGAGGTGGCGGGGCAGCCCGCTGAGGCTGTGGGTGAGTTGCCGCACGTAGAACATGGGTGCGATTTCTCTGGTCCACGCGTCAGGAAAAGCTTTCCCTTGCAGTTTTACCCGTTGCCCGTCGAGTTCAAGCGGCCAGCCGGCTTCACTCATGCAGACCAGCAGACCGGCCGGATTGACGTAGCCGACGCTGGGATTCCCAGTGATCCAAGATCGTGGTTGCTCCTCGGAAAGAGAGGTCGAGGGCCCACGACAGAGCCAAGAGCCGTCCACTCCGACCTTCGCCTTTGGAAAATCAGGGTGTTGAAGCTCCCATGCTTCTCTGCGGTGTTGCAGTCGAATGCCGTAGGGCTTCAGTTGGGTATTCGCTTCTCGGATGGTCAGGTAACCTTCGGCACGGAGTTCGCGGACGGACTGTGTGGTCGTAGTGTTGAAGGGATCAGGCTGCGAGTTCAGTAGTTCCGGCACGGGCCACAGCAGCATGGTGGCGAGTGCGAGGAGTGCGGCGGCGCTCAGGGCGGGGTGGACGTGTTGATTGGCGCGCAGGCTGCGGGCGACAGTGGGGGCGGGGCCGAGTTCCTGCATGGCCTGTGCGCGGGCCTGTTCGGGGCTGAGCCCGGTCAGGGTGAGTTGTCGGGTACGTTCGGTGATGTGGTCGAGCAGTTCGGCCTGGGTGTCCTTGCGGGTCTGGCCGTTCAGGCCGCGGGTGGCGTTGTGGACGTAGTGTTCTTCGGGGCTCATGCGAACTCCAGGTAGGGGCGCAGGGCGCGGGCGTGAGCGCGTTGTTCTTCGCGTTGGCGGGTGAGTTCATTCAGGCCGGTGGGGGTCAGGTGGTAGTACTTGCGGGGGGGGCCGCCGGCATCGCTGGGGCGGGTTTCGGCGCGGATCAGGGCGCGTTTTTCCAGGCGATGCAGGGCGGGGTAGAGGGTGCCTTCCTTGAAGTTGAAGTGGCCGCCGGTGCGTTGCTGGACGTCCTGGATGATGCGCAGGCCGTAGAGGGGGCCGTGTTCGAGGCTGGCGAGCAGCAGGAAGTCCAGCGTGCCGCGCAGCAGGTTGCCGTCCGCGCCATTACTTTGCATGGCTACATAGTGGCACAAAGGAGTGGCGGGCGCTGCGCACACCCGCCGGGTGAGGTACAGATCAGCGGAACGCTTTCAGTCGCGCCTCGATCACGCTGGCGGCGGACGGCTGCGCCGTCGTGATCGCGCGGGCGCGGGCCACCTCACGCGCGTCACTGTAGTTCGACAGCTTCAGGCCGTTCAGGTACACGGTCGGGGTGCCCTGCACGTTCACCTTCAGCCCGGCCTGTACCTGGGCGTCCACACTGGCCTTGAACGTCCTCTGGCCCACGCAGGTCTTGAAGGCGGCCGTGTCCAGCCCGGCGGCTTTCGCGTAGGCGGCGTACTTCGCGGGGGCGTCCTTCGGGTCCAGCGGGGTCCAGACGCTGAAGTTTGCGAACAGCTGATCCGCGAACGGCCAGAACTTCCCCTGCGCGGCGGCGCACTCGCTGGCTTCCGCCGCGCCCTGAGCGTTGCGGTGGAAGGACAGCGGGAACTCGTAGTGCATCACGCGGTACGTCGCGCTGTCCCTGCGCCACGCGGGCATCGCCTTGTCCCACATCTGCTTGCAGTACGGGCACTGGAAGTCACTGAACACCCGCAGCGTCACGGGCGCGGCGGCGCTGCCGGTCACGGCCTTCGTGACCGGGAAGGCACTGTCCGGCCAGATGTTCACGGCGACGTACGCCGCGTACCGCGTGCCGCTGCCCTCGCCGGTCACCTTCAGGGCGATCAGGTCGGTGCCTGAATCGTCGGTGGTGTCCACGAAACCTGCGCGGGCGGCCGTCAGCAGTTGCGGGTTGCTGAGGTTGCCTTTCAGCTTCGGCAGGTTCGTCTCGTCCAGTCCCCACCCGGCGCCCACGCCGCGCGCCAGATCGTCCAGCGAGTCCGTCTCGGTCAGGACGCCCACCACGTACCCGCCACTGATGTCCAGCGTGACCGTCGTCGCGCCCCGGCGCAGCACGCTGCCGTCGGCGGTCAGGCCCTTCAGGGTGGACTGCGCCAGCGTCTGCGCGGGCGTCTGCAGCAGCTGCGCACCCGCTGAAGTGCTCAGGAGGAAGGCCGTGATCAGGGCGCCAGAGCGCAGAGACAGAGCAGGAATCATGCGGCGCAGTCTAGAGTCAGGGTGCACCATCTCCCGCCGCATCTGCCCCCCTGTTTACAGGTCAGAAAAGCCGTGCTAACATTCCTTCCGCTGGAGAGGAAGACCCACCAGCCGCCCGCAAGGGACAGCAACAGCCTCACGGCGCTGTAGCCAAGTGGTAAGGCAGAGGTCTGCAAAACCTCCACCACCGGTTCGAGTCCGGTCAGCGCCTCCAAGTACCCCATTCCAGGTCTAGAACCGTAGCTCAGGGGTAGAGCACTACCTTGACACGGTAGGGGTCAGGGGTTCAAATCCCCTCGGTTCTACCAGAAAAGTCCCCGCCTCGGCGGGGTTTTTTATTGATCACCCCAGGTCAGAAGGACATCAGGATTCGTTCTAGAATGAAGGACCCGACCCGGTACGACACATGACTGATACTCATTACTTCACGGCCCTCCTGCTCGCCCTCATCCTGCTCTATGCAGCTCGGCTGCTGTGGACCTCGGCCCGCCGGCTGCATTACCGGGATCGCCCGCGCTACTGGCAGAAAGCCTGGGTGCTGGTTCTCGCCGGGTTCGCCGCCGCCGTCCTCGCCACGCTGGCCCTGACGGGCATCATCAGTGCGGCGGCCCTGTGGCCGGCTCTGGTCCTGGCGGCGCTGACCGGTGGGGCCGCCTACTGGATCGATCTGAACCCGCAGCGGGCGCTGGCCGTTCTGCGGTCCCGCCGCTGACCGCAGGCATCACGACGTGCCCGGGGCCGACATCGCGCCCCAGAGGTTCACTCGCAACCACGAGCCGTCTGCGGATACTCGGTCGGCTCGCTGCAGGGACATCAAGGCCGACCCGCTGGGTTCGTGAAAACCACGGGGAGGTCACGCGACTGATGTCGGGGCCAGTGGAGTGGGCCTGCGCCCGGTTCGGAAGTCCCTGCGAAGGCAGCGCCGATGACGCTAGACTGCAGTAATGCTGGCATTGCGACTGCTGATCACGCTGATGGGCCTGCTCCTCGGGCTCGTGGCTGGGCGGGGTCTGGCCTCTGTGCAGCCCGGAGATCTCGGAACGGTCAACACCCTGAGCCTCATGCTGGCGGGCATGCTGACTGCCCTGCTGCTCGCCCCGCGACTGGAAAGCGCGGGGCAGCGCGCCGCGACGCGGTTCCTGCGCTGGTACCGGGGCCTGTCCCCACGCGCCGTGGCGGCCGCCACGTTCGGACTGATTGTCGCGCTGCTCGTCAGCGTGCTCCTGAGCAGTCTGCTGCGCACCGTGCCGTTCTACACCTGGGTGTGGAATGTCGTGGTGACCGCCGCTCTGGGTGTCTTCTTCGTGTCCTTCGCCGTCCGGAACGCTGAGAGCTTCGGGCTGCTGGCCTTCCCACAGGTCCGGCGCAAACCCGGCAGTAAGCTCCTCGACAGCAACGTCATCATCGACGGGCGCATCGTGGACCTCCTGCGCGCGGGGTTCCTGGACGGGGAACTGATCGTCCCGGCGTTCATCCTGCGGGAACTGCAGATTCTCTCGGATCACCACGACGCGCAGAAACGTACGCGGGGCAAGCGGGGCCTGACCGTACTGGAAGACCTCCGGTCCCTCCGGTCCCTGCGGATCGAGGACTGGGACGACCCCGCGCTGCCCACCACGGATGACAAACTCATCCGGCTGGCCCGCGAGAGCGGCGCGCGGATCGTCACGAACGACGGCAACCTCGGCAAGATCGCCCGCCTGCACGGTGTGGAGATCCTCAGCATCCACGAGGCCGCCGTCGCCCTGAAACCCCAGGTGCAGGCCGGGGACCAGCTGACCGTCACCATCAGCAAGGGCGGCCAGCAGAAGAACCAGGGCGTCGGGTACCTCGAGGACGGCACCATGGTCGTCGTCGAGGACGCCATCAGGTTCCGTGGGAAACCCACCCGGGTGGTCGTCGTGAACAACGTGCAGACGAACGTGGGCCGCATGATCTTCGCGAAACTCGACGGCGAGGAAGGCGCGGCGGAGACCGGGTAGTGGGAAGTGGGTCGGTTGCTGTTGCATCCCGTCCACTCCCCACTGCCTACATCCCTTACAGGTCGAAGCGTTGCACGCTGCTGCCCGCCACGCTCTTGGTAACGAGCAGGCGGCTGGGGAGGCGTTCACTGAGGCTCTCGACGTGCGTGACGACGCCCACCATGCGGCCCTGCGTGCGCAGGTTCTCCAGGGCGTTCGCCACGGCCTCCAGCGCCTGCGGGTCGAGCGTACCGAAACCCTCGTCGAGGAACAGCGCGCCCAGCACGCGGTTCCCCGCGAGGTAGTCGCTCAGCGCGATCGCCAGGGACAGTGACGCGAGGAACGTCTCACCGCCGGACAGGGTCTTCACGCCGCGCACCTCACCGGCGTTCCAGAGGTCCTGCACGACGTACTCGCCGTCCTGCAGGGCCAGGCGGTAACGGCCGTCGCTGATCTCATGCAGCAGGATGCCCGCGCGGGTCAGGAGCTGTGCCTCAATCTCCGCGAGGAGGAACTGCTGGAACTCGTTCGCCTTGAGGCTGTTCGTGAGGGTCTGCCAGGTGTCCAGCGCGCGCGACGCGGCCTGCGCGCGGGCGTGGATGTCCGCCTTGCGCTCCAGGCGTTCCCGTAGCTGACGTTCCTGCTCGGCGAGGCGACCGGCCTGCTCGCGCGCGGCGGTCAGGGCGGCGTCGGTGGCGGTCAGGTCCCGCGTGACCTGCGCGAGGTGCGCCGGGTCGAAGGGTGCCGCGCCCAGCTGCCGGTCCAGATCGGCCAGTGCCGAGCGGAGCTGCGCCACGTCCGCCTCGTGGGTGCGGGCGGCGGCTTCCAGCGCGGCGATGTCGTTCTCGGGCAGGGCGGCGGCGCGGGCCTGCGCGGCGTCCAGGTTCAGGTCACGCAGGGCGGTGTCCAGGCTGACCTGCGCTTCCTGCGCCTCCTGCGCGCGGCGCTCGGCGTTCGCCTGCACGCCCCGCAGGGTCGCCCCGGCGGCGGCGAGGTCACCCTGCGCGCGCGCCAGGGTCGCCTGCGCGTCCTGCACGCGGGTCCGCAGGGCCGTGATCTCGGCCAGGGCCGCCTGTCGCGCGCGGGCCGGATCGGGTCCAGCGGCGCGGACGCGGGCGGCCAGTCCGGCCAGCAGCCGGGCCATGTCCGACTGCGGGTCGCCCGTCACCAAGCCTTCGGCCGCGCGCAGGTCGGTCTCGCGGGCGGTCAGTTGCTCGTCCCAGTTGCGGTACTCGGCGCGTTTCTCGCCCAGCCACGCCTGCCGGGCCTTCAGCGCGGCGCGCAGGTCCGTGAAGCGGGTGCGGCGCTCGTCCAGCGTGCGGGTCAGGGCCTCCACCTGCGCCTGCTGCGCGCCCAGATCGGCGCGTGGCGCGTCCGGCAGCACCGTCACGGTCTGCCCGCACAGGGGACAGTCGTCCCCGACGTGCAGGTGCGCGCGGTACGACGCGAGGCCCGCCTCCAGCCGCGCGGCGTCCAGCGCGGCCTGCGCGGCCTCCAGCGCCGCCTTCGCGTCGGTGCCCTCGCGCTTCACGCGTTCCTGCTCGGCCGTCTCCTGCGCCTGCGCGCGTTCCTCGCTGGCGAAACGGTCGTGCGCGGCCTTCAGGCTGACCCGTTCGGTCTGCACGAGCACCCGCTCCTGCCGGGCCTTCTCGGCACGCTGCGCACCCTCACGCGCGGCGAGGAACGCGTCCTCGTCCCAGGGCAGGGGTTGGGCGTGCGTGGCGTCCGGTTTACCGCCCGCGCGGCGCAGCCTCGCCACGTCACTCTCGGCGTCGCGCAGGGCCTCGGCACGGGCTTCCAGGTCAGGAATGCGGGCCTCGGCGGCCTGGGCGGCCTCCAGGGTCGCGGCGGCCCCCTGCGCGGCCTGTTCCGCGGCCTCTGCGGCAGCCTGCGCCCCCCGCAACTCGCCCGCTTCACGCGCGGCAGCGATCCGCGCCCGCTCGGCCGCGTCCAGCAGCGGCAGCACGCCCGCCACCCGCCGCGCCCGCGCCGCCCGCGCCGCGCCCTCCTGCACGCCCTGCGCGCGGCCCTCCAGCGACGTCAGCCGCCGCGCGGTGTCCTCGCGCGCCTTCCACACCCGCTCCTGTTCGCGCAGGCGCAGTTGCTGCCCGGTCAGGCGTTCACGCTCGTCGGTGAGGCGTTCGGCGTCCGCGTCCGTCCGCTCCCGCTCGACCCGCAGGCCCGCCAGCGCCTCTGGGGTCACGCCCGCGTACTCGCCCTCCAGCACGGCGTTCAGGCTCCCGGCCTCGTGCTTGAGTTCCTTCGCCCGGTCGGACGCGACGCGCTGCATGGCCGCCACGTGATCCAGCCCCGTCAGCTCGCCCAGCAGCGCCTGCCGTTCCTTCCCGGTGCCGTGCAGCACGCGCGAGAACTCCCCCTGGGGGAGCATCACGCTGCGCGCGAAATTCCGGAAGTCCAGCCCCAGCACCCGCCGGATCCGCTCGTTGATGACCTTCATCCCACCGTCGGACAGGTTCGTCCAGCGGCCATCGTCATCCAGCCGCTCGAACCGCACCTCGTTCTCCGCCTGCCGCCGTCCCTTCGTGCGCGACGCGCGGTACGTCACGCCACCCACCTCGAAGGTCAGCGCCGCTGACAGGCCCCGCTCGCCCTGCGAGATCAGCGCGTCCAGCCCCGACGCGCCCAGCCGCGCCGTCTGCCCGTACAGCGCGAACGTCATCGCGTCCAGCAGGCTGCTCTTCCCGCTCCCCGTCGGCCCCACCAGCGCAAACAACTCCAGATCACCGAAATCCAGACTCGTGAACTGCCGGAACGCCGTGAAGCCCTGAATGTCCAGCTGGATGGGCCTCATTGGTTCGCCTCCGGCGTGGTGATGGTTGATGGGTGATGGTTGATAGAGGTCAGACCATCAACCATCAACTTTCGAATATCAACCCTCTTCACGCGCTCTCCTCGGTGCGGGCGAGTTCGTCCGCTTCCTGGAAGGCGGCGCGCAGGTCGCCCGGCAGTTCGCCGCGTTTCTCGCGGTGGTAGCGTTCGTAGAGTTCCATGAGGCTCAGGCCCTCCCGTTTCAGTTCCGGCAGGGCGAGGTCCTCCTGCACAGCGTCGAGGTCCACCGCGAGGGTGTTCGGCGCGAGGGTCAGCACGCGGTCTTTCAGGCCGGGCAGGGCGGTTCCGGCAGGGGCGCGCACGACGACCTTCAGCAGTCCGCCGAAGCCCTGGAGCTGCGTGAGGCGGCTCTCGACGTGTTCGAGGTCCACGCGCAGGGTGCGGAGTTCGCGGCCGCTGGCGAGCGGCAGCGCGTGGACGCGGGCGGGGCGTCCGGCCTCCACCTCGATCAGGTTCACCTGTTTCTTCTCGCCCGCCTCGCCGAAGTCGAGCTGGATGACGCTGCCTGGGTAGTACGCGGGGGGCGCGTCGGACACCTGCTGCGGCTTGTGCACGTGCCCCAGCGCGACGTACTGCGCGCCGGGTGGCAGTTGCAGGCCGGATAGGGTGTAGCTGTTCGTCAGGTCGAACTGCATGGTGCGCTCCGAGCCGCTGGGCACCGCACCGTCCATGGTCGCGTGGGCCATGAGCATGTTCACGCTGCTGCCCGTGAAGCCCTCGCCGAGGCGGCGCAGGAAGAAGCCCATGCCCTCGCGGTACTTCTGTCGCCACGCGCCGGTGTCCCCGCCCAGCAGGTCGGCGGCCTTCACGAGTCGCCGTTCGGACAGGTACGGCAGTGCCCCCACGACCAGCCGCTCGCCGCCGCGCGTCTCGATGGTGCGGATCATGTCGGCCGGGTTCGCGGTGGGTTGCGCGACGACCTGCACGCCCACCCAGCCCAGCAGCCCGGTGACGGACGCGAGGCGGGCGGCGCTGTCGTGGTTCCCGGCGATCACGACGCTGGGGATGCCCTGGTCGCGCAGGCGCAGGAAGAAGTCGAACACGGCGTGCTCGGCCTCCGCGCTGGGGTTGGCGGTGTCGAAGAGGTCGCCGGACACCAGCACCACGTCGGCCCGTTCGGTGCGGGCCAGCGCGGCGATCTCGGTCAGGGCGTCGTGTACCTCGGGCGTGCGGTCGAAGCCGCGCAGGGAACGTCCCGCGTGAAAATCAGCGGTGTGAAGTACGCGCATAACGGAAAAAATAGCACGGTGGGCCTGGGCGTCCCGAAAGAATGGCCGCCCGCCGCCACGCAGGGGAGAGGTGGAGCTATGGGAGGACGAATATACACGGCTGAATATGCAGTGGGGTTGCCGTTTGGGAAGTCGGGTGATCCGATGACCTGGCGAATGGTCTGTCTGGGCGACGTTGGATCACCTCTCCTGCACATAAAAAGAATACCTGCTTATAAGCATTCAAAAGGTCATTTATCATGGTGAAAACGCCGGTTCATTGCGAATATAGGCCCATGTACAGCAGTGACCTCGACCTCATCACGAAAAGCCGCCTGACGGCCACCGGGGACGTGGCCCTCGTCCAGCGCACGACCCGCCGCCTGCCCCGCTGGCTGCGCCGCCTCACCCGCCGCTGAAGCCAGAGTCCGGTCCCCTGCTACTCCGCGCGCCCCCTGGTTCGCGGAGTAGCTTCCAGTTCACGCTGGTCGGCATGACCACCCACGCCCCGGACCGCCTGTGGAACCGCTCCTTCCTGCTGTGGTGGCTGGGCAGCGCCCAGAGCGCCCTGGGCACCGCGCTGGCCGGAATCGCCACCAGTTTCCTGGTGCTGCACCAGACCGGCAGCGCCGGGAAGATGGGCGTGAACCTCGCGCTCGCCCTGCTGCCCGGTCTGCTCTCGCCGCTCTTCGGGACGCTGGTGGACCGCCTGCCCCTGAAAATCCCACTGATCCTCGGGAACGTCCTGCGCGGCGCGCTGCAACTCACGGTGGGGCTGCTGGCCCTGCGCGGTCACGTCCCGCTGGAACTCATCTACGTCGCGTCGTTCCTGACCGGCCTGATCGGCGCGTTCTACACACCCGCCACGATGGGCGTCACGCCCCGCCTCGTGCCCCGCGAGCAGCTGCAACGCGCCACCGGCCTGATGCAGGGCGCCACGCAGGTCATGGGGCTGGTCGGCATGGTCGGCGGCGGCGCACTGGTCGGCGTGTTCGGCAGCGCCCCCGCCCTGATCGCCGACGGCCTGAGCTTCCTGCTGTTCGCGGCCCTGCTGCCCCTCGTGACCCTCCCCGCGCGTGGCTCCGCGCCGGAAGGGGAGGGGTTCTGGACGTCCTTCCGCGCGGGCTTCGACTACGCCCGCCGCAGCCCCCTCACGCTGGGCCTGCCCGTCCTGGCCTTCTTCCTGAACGCCGCGTTCGCCCCTTTGGAGATGCTGATGCCTGCCCGCATGACCGCCCTGGGCGTGGGCGCGCAGGGGTTCGGGCTGTTCTTCGGGCTGCTGCTGGCCGGACTGGCCGCCGGGAGCTTCGGCATGGCCGCCCTGGGACACCGCGTGGACGCCCGCCGCCTCAGCGCGCCCGCCTTCGCCGCGCTGGGCGTGACCGTCCTGCTGCTGAGCCTCACGCAGACGCCCACGCAGATGTACGCCCTGGCGTTCGTGATGGGCCTCGTGAACGCCACGCTGAACCTCTCGATCAGCATGATCTTCCAGAAACGCGTCGATCCGGCCTATTACGGCCGGGTGGGCAGCCTGCTCACCATGCTCAGCATGGCGGGCATGCCCCTGGCGATGCTGCTCCTCGCCCCGGTCGCGGACCGCGTGGCCGTGAGCACCGTGTTCACTGTCGCGGGCACCCTCACCCTGCTGGCCGCCTTCGGCTGGGCCGCGCTGCTGCGCCGCGACCAGGCCGCGCCCGCCCCGCTGGCCGCGCAGGGCTAATAGCGGCTTTCAGGAGGGTTGAGGGAACTCCTCAACCCTCCTGAAACGAGCGGAGCGAGTCCCCGAAGACCACAGAGGTTGGAAGTGGAATTGCAGGGCGTGCCGTTGGCCCCAGGGTGGAACTGGAAACCGCTGTGAGCGCTACGCGTCCCCCGGTGTGAGGAACACGCCCAGCAGGCGCGGCACGAGGCCGTCCGCGCGCGGCTGGGCGCGCTCGTCGAGCCAGTCGAACAGAGCCTGCAACCTCGTCTCGAGTTCCTGCGCGTCCGCCGGGCTGAGGTAGGCGAGGCGATGCGCGCTGATGGCGCTGTCCATCACGTCCTCGAACCCGGCGAAGTCCAGCGTCACCTGCCCCCGGTCATTCAGGTGGATGTTCAGGGTGCGGCCCGGCTGCGCGGCCAGCATCCGCCCCACCCGCTCGTGCTGCCGCGCCAGCAGGTCGCGGTGCAGGCCCGCCACGAGGTCCGCGAGGGTCGCGTGGTCCGTCAGCGCGAACGGCACGCGGAACGCCTGCGCCGCCGCCCGGTAGCGTTTCACGGGCCGCCCGGCGCGCGCCTGCTCCTGCGTGACGACCACCAGCCCCGCCGCGCGCAGCCGGGTCAGGCGGTGATGCGCCTGCTGCACGCTCAGGCCGCACGCACGCGCCAGTTCAGCGGCGCTGACCTCGCCGCGCAGCAGGTGCCCCAGCGGCGTCAGCAGCGCCGGGTCTAGGAGCAGCCGTGCCTGCTCGGGCGTGCTCACCGTCAGGGCCTGTGTAAGGTCACTCACGCTGAGCAGTGAAGCACGCCGCGCCCCTGCAACGCTCACGAAACGCCCCCCGGCGCACCCTGGATTCAGCGGGCCACAGACGGCCCCAGGAGGCCCACCCATGAACGCACGCACCGCCCTGCCCACCCTGACCCTGCCCGCCGTTGCCGCCCTGAGCGCCCTGCTGTCCGCCTGCGGCGGCGGATCGGCCCCCACGCCCACCTACACCCTGAGCGTCAACGTGCCCGCGAACCTCAAGGTCGGCGAAACCACCCAGCTGGCATACACCGTGAAGAACGCCCAGGGTGACACCATCAGCGGTCAGGCCGTCACGTGGACGTCCAGCGACCCGCAGATGGTCAGCGTGAACGCCGCCGGGCAGGCCACCGCCCGCCACCTGAGCCTGTCGCGCAAGAAGGTCACCCTCACCGCGAAACTCGCCAGCGGGGCCACCGCCAGCGCCGACGCGAACACCTACGGCATCGACGTGGCCTTCGGCGTGCACCGCGACCCCCTGAACGGCACGGACCGCCTGTCCCTGGCGTACAGCGCCATCCGCTTCCAGCGGATCGACGGGACGCCCCTGGCCGCGGACACCAGCTGCACGTTCACCGGTCCCGCCGGGGCGAAAGTGGGGCCGGTCTGCCTGGTGCGGGCCGTCATTCCCACCAGCAGCGGCTTCGCGTACGCCCCGACCGCGCCCGCGCAGGCCGGAACGTACGGCGTGACCTTCACGCTCGACGGCGTGACGTACACCAAGACGCAGTTCATCGACCCCGCCCAGGCGCTGCCGTTCGTGCAGAACCTCAAGGTCACCGCCAGCGGCACCACGCTCGGCGCGACCGGGACCACCGTGGACGCCGTGAAACTCGCCGACGTGTTCATCTACACCGACAGCAACACCTCGTACTCCACCGCCCGCATCGCCGCCGGTGCGAACCTGAACGTCAGCGGCCCCATCCGCGAGAGCGGACCCATCGCGCCCGGCACGTACCACACGATCGTCAGCACGTACGGCACCCTGCCGCCCAACCAGCAGGACGTGCTGCCGGACACCATGTACTTCACGGATACGTACGGCCCCGACATCGTCGTGCCCTGAGCCCGCTGGTTCCGACATCGTCGTGCCCTGAACCCGCTGGCCAGGGCATCACCATGCCCTGAGCCACCCGGCGGGGCGGGCGGATTCCGTCACAGGCGGACTGCCCGCCCCGCGCTATGCTGAGTAGCGATGTCAGCTGCCCCAACCGAGGCGTTCCGCGTGACCGGCGGCGTGAACAAGGTGCGATTCCGCGCCGACTCGGGCTTCACGGTCATGACCGCCCGCATCCGCAACGCCGAGGGCGAGGACCCCGACGCGACCGTCATCGGCGTCATGCCGCCCCTGGAAGCCGGGGACACCTTCAGCGCCGACGTGCTCATGGAGGAACACCGCGAGTACGGCTACCAGTACCGCGTGCTGAACCTCGTGCTGGAGGCTCAACCCGCCGACCTGACCGAGGCGGGCATCGCCGCGTACCTGGAAGCGCGGGTGGGCGGCGTGGGCAAGGTTCTGGCCGGGCGGATCGCCAGTACCTTCGGCGCGGCGACCTTCGACATCCTGGAAGGCGACCCGGACCGCCTGCTGCAGGTGCCGGGCGTGACGGCCAGCACCCTGCACAAGATGACGTCCAGCTGGTCGCAGCAGGGCCTGGAACGCCGCCTGCTCGCGGGACTCCAGGGGCTGGGTCTGAGCATCACGCAGGCGCAGCGGGCCGTGAAACACTTCGGCGAGGCCGCGCTTGAACGCCTGACCGCCGACCTGTTCACCCTGACCGAGGTCGAGGGCATCGGGTTCCTGACCGCCGACAAGCTGTGGCAGGCGCAGGGCGGCGCGCTGGACGACCCGCGCCGCCTGACGGCCGCCGCCGTGTACGCGCTGCAGCAGGCGGCGCAGCAGGGTGGGCACTCGTACCTGCCGCGCGCCCGTGCGGAGAAGGGCGTGGTGCACTACACCCGCGTGACGCCCGCCCAGGCCCGGCTGGCCGTCGAGACGGCCGTGGAACTGGGCCGCCTGAGCGACGACACGCCCCCGCTGCTGGACACGCAGGACGCGCTGCACGACCCCAGCCGCATCTACCTGCCGCCCACCCTGCGCGCCGAGAAGAAACTCGCCAGCCTGATCCGCACGCTGATCGCCACGCCCCCCGCCGGGGACGAGTGGACCGTGCCCAAAGGCGCGGCGAAGGGCCTGTCCGCCGAGCAGGCGGGCGTACTGGACCTGCTGGCCGATCACCGACTGGTCGTCCTGACCGGCGGCCCTGGCACCGGCAAGAGCACCACCACCCGCGCCGTCGCGGACCTTGCGGAGAAGCTGGGGCTGGAGGTCGGCCTGTGCGCCCCGACCGGCAAGGCCGCCCGCCGTCTGGGCGAGGTGACGGGCCGCACGGCGAGCACCATTCACCGCCTGCTGGGGTACGGCCCGGCGGGCTTCCGGCACAACCACCTCGAACCCGCGCCGTACGACCTGCTGATCGTGGACGAGGTCAGCATGTGCGGCGACGGCCTGATGCTGTCGCTGCTCGCGGCGGTCGCGCCCGGCGCGCGGGTGCTGCTGGTCGGCGACACGGACCAGCTGCCCCCGGTGGATGCCGGGCTGCCCCTGCACGCCCTGACCGAGACGGCCCCCACCGTGCGCCTGACGCAGGTGTACCGGCAGGCGGCCGAGAACCCCATCATCCGCGCCGCGCACGGCCTGCTGCACGGACAGGCTCCCGCGTGGGGCGACCCCCGATTGAACCTCACGGAGACCGAGCCCGACGTCGGCGCGCGACGCGTGGCGCTGCTCGTGCGCGACATGGGCGGCCCCACGCAGGTGCAGGTCCTGACCCCCATGCGCAAGGGCCCGCTGGGCGTGGAGATGCTCAACCACCACCTCCAGAGCCTCTTCAACCCCGGCGAGGGCGGCGTGCGCATCGGGGACTCGCACGCGCGGCCCGGCGACATCGTCGTGCAGACGAAGAACGACTACACCAACGAGGTCTTCAACGGTACGATCGGCACCGTCCTGAAGGCCGACGGCTCGCGCCTGACCGTGGATTTCGACGGGAACATCGTCGAACTGGCCGGGGCGGAACTGTTCAACCTGCAACTCGGGTACGCGCTGACCGTGCACCGCGCGCAGGGCAGCGAGTGGGGCACCGTGCTGGGCGTCCTGCACGAGGCGCACATGCCGATGCTGAGCCGCAACCTCGTGTACACCGCCCTGACCCGCGCACGCGAACGCTTCTACGCCGTGGGGTCCGCGACCGCGTGGCAGCGCGCCGCGTCCCGCCAGCGTGAGGAACGGTGCACCGCGCTGCTCGAACGCATCCGCGCCCGCTGACCCCGCGGAGTGGCACGACCCGGCCCGCACCCGGACACAGGTGGCGGCCGGCGTGCTAGCATGAAATCCCGGAGGCCGAGCGCCCCGGTTTTTCTTTTTGGCCCCGTTTCAGGTGGGGTGGCTCCCGGGCTGGGGGTCAGGCGCTCGCGGTCAGACATGAAATACATCTTCGTTACAGGCGGCGTCGTCAGCAGCCTCGGTAAAGGCGTGGCCAGCGCGTCCCTCGGGGCACTGCTGCGCGCCCGTGGGTACAAGGTCACGGCCGTCAAGATCGACCCGTACATCAACATCGACGCGGGCACCATGCGCCCCTACGAGCACGGCGAGTGCTTCGTCACCGCGTCCGGCGCCGAGACCGACCTGGACATCGGCAACTACGAACGCTTCCTGGACCTCGACATCCCGGCGGGCAGCAACATCACGACCGGGCAGGTGTACCAGGAGGTCATCCGCAAGGAACGCGCCGGGGACTACCTCTCGCAGACCGTGCAGGTCATCCCGCACGTCACCGACGAGATCAAACGCCGCGTCCGCGCCGCCGGGGAACGCGCCGGGGCCGAGATCGTCCTGATCGAGGTGGGCGGCACCGTCGGCGACATCGAAAGCCTGCCGTTCCTCGAAGCGATCCGGCAGTTCAAGTTCGACGAGGGCGACGAGAACGTCCTGTACCTGCACCTGACGCTCGTGCCGTACCTGGGCACCAGCAACGAGTTCAAGACCAAACCCACCCAGCACTCGGTCGCGGAACTGCGCAGCGTGGGCATCAGCCCCGACATCGTCATGGTGCGCAGCAAGGAGAAACTCCCGCCCGAGATCACCCGCAAAATCGCCGCGTTCACCTCGGTGCGCGAGAACCGCGTCTTTTCCAGCTTCGACGTCTCCCACGTGTACGAGGTGCCCCTCGCGCTGGAGGAACAGGGCCTCGGCAAGACCGTCGAGGACATCCTGGGGCTGGAGCGCATCCATCCGAACCTCGGCGTGTGGCAGAACGCCGTGCGCACCATCAAGCAGCCCGCGCGTGAAGTCACGATCGCCATCGCCGGGAAGTACACCGCGATGCCCGACGCGTACCTGAGCCTCATGGAGTCCCTGACGCACGCCGGGATCGCCAACGACGCCAAAGTCAACATCCAGTGGGTGAACGCCGAGGACCTCGCGGACCCCAGCGTCACCGACGCCGACGTGAAAGCCACCCTGGAAGGCGCCGACGGCATCCTCGTCCCCGGCGGCTTCGGCATCCGCGGCATCGAGGGCAAGATCCGCGCCGCGCAGTACGCCCGCGAAAGCGGCACCCCGTACCTGGGCATCTGCCTGGGCATGCAGATCGCCGTGATCGAATACGCCCGCCACAAGGCAGGGCTCGACGGCGCGAACAGCGCCGAGTTCGACGAGTACGCCCCCCACAAGGTCATTGACCTGATGCCCGAACAGCTCGAAGTCGCCGGGATGGGCGGCACCATGCGCCTCGGCGACTGGCCCATGGACCTCCAGGCGGGCACGAAAATCGCCGAACTGTACGGCGTTCCGCAGGGCGGCACCGTCCGCGAACGCCACCGCCACCGCTTCGAGGTGAACCCCGCGTACACCCAGCAGCTCAAGGACGCCGGGCTCGTCATCAGCGGCGTCACCCCCGGCGTCGAGGGACGCGGCGCGGGCCTCGTGGAAACCATCGAGATTCCCGGCCACCCGTACTTCGTGGCCCTGCAGGCCCACCCGGAATTCAAGAGCCGCCCCATGCGCCCCAGCCCCCCCTTCGCCGGACTGATCAAGGCCGCGCTGGACGCCCAGCAGGCATAAGTACGCAGGGGAGAGGGGTCGGACTCGCGGGGCGGGACCGCTCCCTTCTGCTGGGTTGTAGGGAGTGGGAAGAGGGGAGTGGGTGGGCCTTGACGTGGGCAGTCGGCTCGCGCAGACGCTGTTGACCATCAACCATCAACCATCAACCATCAACCATCAACCATCAACCATCAACCATCAACCATCAACCAGCAACCATCAACCATCCAGCCCCAGCTGGCGCAGCGCGGCGTTCACCTGCGCTTCAAGGTGGGGCAGGTCGCGGTCGTTCTCGATGACGACGGTGGCGCGCTGGCGTTTCTGCTCGGCGGGCATCTGGCGGGCGTCGCGGGCCAGGACCTCGGCCTCGGTCAGGCCGCTGCGCTCCATGACCCGCCGCACGCGCAGAGAGAGGGGGGCGTCCACGACGATCACGGCGTCCATGCTCGCCTCCAGCCCACCCTCGAACAGCAGTGGGACGTCCTGCACGACGGCCCGCTCGCCGCGCGCGGCGGCCTGCGCCTCCAGCGCCGCTATGCGCGCGCGGACGCGGGGATGGGTGATGGCGTTCAGGTCCGCCAGGGCGGCCGCGTCACCGAACACCCGGCCCGCCAGCGCCGCGCGGTCCAGCGTGCCGTCCACGACCACGCCGGGGAACCTGGCTTCGATCTCGGCCAGGACGGCCGGGTCCTGCGTGACCAGCCGCGCCTGTTCGTCGGCGTCCAGCACGGTCAGCCCGCGCGAGCGCAGCAGGGTCGCGACGGTGCTCTTGCCCGCGCCGATGCTGCCGGTCAGGCCGATTCGCCGGGGTGTTCTCATGCCGCGCACAGTAGCAGGGAGGGCAGCCATGCATGAAGACCTGGGCGGCATCAGACGCGCGTCAAGCGCGGCGGCGACACTGCCTTCATGAATGGTCAGCCCGGTCTGTTTTTCCGCTCTCACGGGCACTTCACCCTGACATTGAACGTTCTCACGTATGATGCCCCTATGCCCAACCCTGGCAGTGAGTGGTCGGCCCGGTGCCTGCGTGCCCAGCTGATCCCCACGGAGGTTACCGAGTGAATCAACGCAACATGACTGGCGGCCTGCTGGGCCTCATGCTGCTGCTGGCACCCGCCAGCGCACAAACCGCCCCCGCCGCGCCCGCCACCCCCACCACGCCGAGCGCCGCTCCGGCCGCCCCCCGCCCCATTCCCGCTGCGAACTACGTCGCCGTGGGCGGGTACTACTACGAGCAGGGCAAGTACGATCAGGCCTACGTGGCGTACCGCGCCGCCGCCGAACTGGAACCCAACAACCCGGCCGCTCTGCTCGGCCTGGGCCGCGCACAGGTGAAACTGCGCCTGTACAGCGCCGGGATCAGCACGCTGCAGAAACTGATCGCCCTGGACAGTCGCAACTTCGACGCGTACATCTCGCTGTCGCAGGCGTTCGTACAGCAGTACATCGGCGCTGGCGACCGCGCGGTCGTGAGCGCCAACCTGGGCGAATCGCTGCGCGTCCTGCAGGACGCCGAGACGCTGGCCACCGCCCAGACGCAGAACCGGGACGTGTGGCTCAGCCGCGTCTGGAACGAACGCGGGTACGTGTACAAGCTGCAGGGAGACGCGGGCAAGGCCATTGACGCCTTCAAGCAGGCCATCGTCCTGAACAGCGAGAACGCCATCCTGCTGTACAACCTCGGCGACATGTACTACGCCGCCGGGAACATCCCCCTGGCGCTGGACAACCTGCAGCAGGCCGTGATCCTAGATCCCCGCGATCCCTTCAACCGGGCGTACTACGCCAAGTTGCTCGCCCTCAGCGGAAACGTTGCCGCAGCGAAACCCGAAGCGGCGCAGGCCGCGCGACTTGCGCCGAAGAACGCCTACGCCGTCGGGCAGTACGGCGTGGTCAGCTACCTCGCCAAGGATTCCGTCACGGCGCGCACGCAACTCACGCAGGCCGTGGCGCTCGACCCGCTGCGTTACCCCGAGTTCTACTTCTACCTGGGTCGGCTGGCGCTCGACGCGGGCGACCTGAAGGCCGCGCGCGAGCAGTTCACGCGCTCCTCCGCCCTGGGCAGCCAGAGTGCCGAGTACGCGTACTACCTGGGCCTCAGCTATGAGCGGGGCGCCGGGGCCGTCGCCCCGGACCGCCTGAAAGCCCGGGAGAACTATGAGCGGGCCGTCAAACTCGACCCTCGCTACAGGGACGCGCAGGACGCCCTGAACCGCGTTCGCTGAGCCGTTTCCGTGTGCTGGCCCGCCGTATCTGATCGGCGGGCCAGCACGTTTCGTTGCATGTCCGGACAGCGGTGAAAAGTGGGGTTGAAGGGCCAACGGCGTGCCCCTGGGCTCCACTTCCAAACGCTGGTGTCGACGGGTTCTCGCTCTGCTCCGCAGCTCTGCGAGTCCGCTCGTTTCAGGTGCACCGTGGGGCCAGCAGCACGCCGCAGGGCTTCGTTCCCGACCACGGGCATGTTCAGGTGTTCGCTCTGCTGTGCGACTCTGCGAGCCTGCTCGGTTCATACGGCTTCCGTCTGTCTCGCTGACACCCCGCAAGCCGCTGGGCTCCTTCCTGTCGGGGCAGGTCCGCGAGTCGCCTCTGCGTGGATTGAACTGTTGTGAAAAACCACTTCATCGGAGGCCGTGTCACAGGTCTTGATGGACACATTCAATGCCTATTCATTCTGGCGTGGCGTCCGGGGGCAGCGTGTGTCCCGACCCGTAACGGGCGTGTCACAGCTTCCTCACAACCGTAAAAAATTCACATTCCCGTGCTCGGCTGGCGGCGGGATGGCTTGCGTTCTTGGACTGAAGTCCCGGTTTTCACCGTGTCAGTCGCACAAGGATGGAAACCTGCCTTCCCGCCGCTCTGATGGCCACCCACCCACCTGGGGGCGCCCCGAGGGCGCGTCTTCATCTGCCGCATCGTGAGCGGCCCGAGAGGCCCCCCTCGCTACCGTGAGGTCACTTCAGACCGGACCCCACCGTTCCACCGGTCAAAGGACCCTCACATGCAGAAGTTGATCCTGACCACCCTCCTTCCCCTCAGTGCGCTGCTCGCCTCCTGCGGCGGCCCCAGCACGCCCAGCGCGGTCGGCAGTTCCGTCAGCACCGGCGCCCAGAGCGGCGCGGTGCGCGACGCCGGCAGCCAGACCATGAGCATCGAGGAAGCGCAGATCCTCAGCGCCCTGAACGCCGCGCGCGCCGTGGCCCGCACCTGCGGCGGGCAGCGCTTCGAAGCCGCCGCGCCCGTCACCTGGAACGGCTACCTGGCCGCCGCCGCCCGCGCCCACGCGGCCGACATGGCCAAGCGGCACTTCTTCGACCACGTGACCCCTGACGGCGTGAAGCCCGCCCAGCGCATGGAAGCGGCCGGCTACACGGACTGGACGAAAGCCGCCGAGAACATCGCCGCCGGATTCGTCGTCAGCAACGTCATGCAGGGCTGGATCGACAGCCCCAGCCACTGTAAGACCCTGATGGACCCCGCCCTGAAAGAGGTCGGCATCGGGTACACCTACCAGCCCGGCTCGCCGTACGGCACGTACTGGGTGCAGGACTTCGGCACGCGCTGAGGCGCGCAGGGAACGCCGGCGACGGAAGGCCCGTTCCCACTGCAGCACAACTCGGGCGGGGCGATTCTGTGAGGGGAGTCGTCCCGCCCACGACTGTGGCGCCCCGCGCAGCACCGGACGGTCGCCGCTGACCGGAAAACGGCCCCGCCAGCAACCGGACGGGGCCGCGGGACTTCTGCCGGAGCCTACCCGCCCAGGTACGCCTGCAGCACGCGCTCGTCGTTCACGAGTTCGGCGCTGTTCCCACTGAAGGTCAACTGCCCGGCCTCAAGGACGTACGTGCGGTGCGAGGCGTTCATGGCGAGGCGCGCGTTCTGCTCGACGAGCAGGATCGTGACGCCCTGCGCGTTCAGTTCGCGGATGATGCTGAAGATCTCCCGCACGATGATCGGCGCCAGACCCAGGCTGGGTTCGTCCAGCAGCAGCAGTTTCGGGCGGCTCATCATGGCCCGCGCGATGGCGAGCATCTGCTGCTCGCCGCCCGACAGCGTCCCCGCCAGCTGGTCGCGCCGCTCGCCCAGGCGCGGGAAGCGTTCGTACATCTCGTTCAGGTCCGCGCGGAAGCTGCCCTTCCGGGTGTATGCGCCGAGTTCCAGGTTGTCCTGCACGCTCTGCCGCGCCAGCACCTGACGACCCTCGGGACTCTGCGCGATGCCGAGTTTCACGGCCTCGTCGGCGGGAAGACGCGTGATGTCCCGCCCCGCGAAGCGGATGCTCCCGGCGACCGGGCGCAGCAGGCGTGACACGGCGCGCAGCGTGGTGGTCTTGCCCGCGCCGTTCGCGCCGATCAGCGTGACGACCTCGCCCTCTTCGACGGTCAGGGACAGGCCGCGCACCGCCTGGATCGCGCCGTAGTTCACGCTGAGGTTCTCGATCTCCAGCAGGGCCATCATTGACCTCCTTCCGAGGGCTGCTGCGCCTGCGGGGCAGCCCGACGAGCGGATGCGAGTGGGAACAGGATGCGAATTCCGGAAATGGAGTGGGGGTGCGGCGCTGTACCGCAGGCCCACGCAATGGACGGAATTCGCATCATTCGCCTCCCAGGTACGCTTCGATGACTTTCGGGTCGCGCTGCACCTCGGCCGGGTTGCCCATGGCGATCAGCTGCCCGAAGTTCAGCACCGCCACGCGGTCACACAGGTTCATGACCAGCGGCACGTGATGTTCGATGACCAGCACGGTCAGGTCGAAACGGTCGCGGACCTCGCGGATGAACGCGGTCAGCTGCCCCTTCTCGGACGTGTTCATCCCGGCGGCGGGTTCGTCGAGCAGCAGCACGCGCGGTTCGGTCGCCAGGGCGCGGGCGATCTCAAGGCGGCGCTGGTCGCCGTAACTGAAGTTCGCCGCGAGTTCCCCCGCGCGGTCCCCCATGCCCACGAGGTCCAGCAGTTCCCAGGCGCGGCGTTCCACCTGCGCCTCCTCGGCGCGGGCGGCGCCCAGCACGCCCCGCCACAGTCCAGCGCGGGTGCGGGTGTGCTGCGCGATCTTCACGTTCTCCAGCGCGGTCAATCCCCGGAACAGGCGGATGTTCTGGAAGGTGCGGCTCATCCCGAGGGCCGCCACGCGGTTCGGTTGCAGTCCCGTCACGGTCTGCCCACGGTACGTCAGCGTGCCGCTTGAGGGCGGGGTGAGGCCGGTCATCAGGTTGAACAGCGTCGTCTTGCCCGCGCCGTTCGGGCCGATCAGGCCGAAGATCTCGCCCTCGCGTACGTCGAAGGACACGTCGTTCACGGCGATCAGTCCCCCGAAGCGGCGGGTCATGTTGCGCGCTTCGAGCACCACGTTCCGGTCCGTCGTGACGGGCACGGAGGCGGTCATGCCTGCCCCGGTCATGACTTCACCTCCGCCGCGCTGACGGGCGCAGAGGTCGGCCGCTGCGGCGGGCGGGGCCGCCCCAGGCGTTCCAGCGCGCCCACGATGCCCTGCGGGAGGTACAGGCTTGCCACGACGAGCACCAGCCCGTTGATCACGAGTCGCCAGTCCGCCAGGAAGCGCAGCACCTCGGGCACCGCCGCGAGCAGCGCGCCGCCCACCACCGGCCCCCAGATGTTCCGCGAGCCGCCGATCAGCACCGCCGCCAGGATCGTGATGCTCGCGTCGAAGGTGCCCTGCTTGGCGTTCCAGGTGTTCAGGAACGGCGCGCTCATGGCGCCCACCAGCCCGGCCAGCACCGCGCCGATCACGAACGCCAGCACCTTGTACTGCGTGGGCGGCACGCCCATCGCGTCGGCCGCCAGTTCATCCTCGCGGATGGCGCGCAGCGCGCGGCCCACCCGCGAGCGTTCCAGCTGCCGCGCGAACAGCAGGGTCAGCAGCAGCAGCGGCAGGAACAGGAAGATGTACTGCCAGCGGTCCTGGAAGCCGAACGCCTGCGGAATCCCGAAGATGCCCACCGCGCCGCCCGTCACCGTCAGGTTCAGCGCGACCACGCGTAGGATCTCCACGAACGCGATCGTCGCCAGCGCCAGGTAGATGCCACGCAGCCGCAGCGCCGGGACGCCCACAATGACGCCCAGCAGCCCGCCCAGCACGGCGCCCGCCAGCCACGTCAGCGGGAACATGCCGTTGCCCAGCGTGTCGCGCAGGCCCGCGAAGGCCGGGTTGGTCAGCATGATCGCCGCCGCGTACCCACCCACCGCGTAGAACCCCGGACTGGCGAGGCTCAGTTGCCCCGCCTGCAGCGGGAAGTACAGGCTCAGGCCCAGCAGGCCCGCCTGAAGCATGGTGGCGATCAGGAAGCCGTACGTCTGAAGAAAATCGTCCATATGTCGCCCCCCGTTAGACTTTCTGAATGGCTGCGCGGCCCAGCAGGCCCTGGGGCCGCACGAGCAGGATCACGAACAGCAGCGCGAACGCCACGGCGTCCTTGTACGCCGAGTACTCGGCGGGCACGAACGCCTCGGCCAGCCCGATCACCAGGCCGCCCAGCACCGCGCCCGGAATGCTGCCCAGGCCGCCCAGCACGATCACCGCGAGGCCCTTGAGGCCGTACGTCACGCCGAAGTACGGTCCGGCCACGCCGAACGCCGTGCCGACCAGCGTGCCCGCCAGTCCGCCCACGAAGCCCGACAGGAAGAACGTGATCACGATGAACCGGTCCACGCTGATGCCCAGCAGGCTGGCGGTCGTGGGGTTCTCCGCCACGGCCCGCAGCGCCTTGCCGATCTTCGTGCGGCCGATCACGTACCCCAGCACCGCCAGCATCACCAGACTGACCGCGAAGATGATGACCTGCACGGTCCGGATGATCACGATCTTGCCGCCCAGCGTGAACGACAGGGCCGGGGGCGTCTCGCCGTACGCGTCGGACGGGAAGTTGTAGATCTCCGCGCCGACCAGCAGCTGGATCAGGTTCACGATGACCAGCGCCACGCCTAGCGAACTGACCAGCGCCAGCAGCGGGTCCGCGCCGCGCGAGCGCATCGGCCGGAACGCCAGCCGCTCAATCAGCACGGCGATCAGGCCCGCGCCCGCCGCGCCCAGCAGCGTCGCCAGCGCGAACGTCAGCGGGTTGCCCGACAGTGGCGAGCCGTCCGGGAAGAGCGCCACGCCCTTGAGGAGGCCGTTGTTGCTGAATTCCCCGACGACCAGCGTGTACGTGAAGTACGCGCCCAGCGTGAACACCGCGCCGTGCGCGAAATTGATGATGCCCAGGATCGAGAACACCAGCGTGTACCCCAGCGCGAAGATCGCGTACACGCTCCCGATCGCCAGGCCGTTGAGCAGGTTCTGCACGAACTGACTGAACTCCATGCGGGACTCCTTTCAGAGAAACGCCGTCAGCGTCCGTGGGGGGCTGACGGCATGGTGGGGAAGGGGGTGGTTACTTCAGGTACACGAACGAGCCGTTCTTCGCGTCCCTCATCTTGATCTGCGCGACGTAGAACTCCTTCTGGATCAGTTCGCCTTCCTTGTCGAAGGAGATGGTGCCCAGCGGCGTGTTGTACTTCCCGGCGAGGATCTGCTTGTTCAGCGCGACGCGCAGGTCGTCCAGGTCGTAGGTGTTCAGTTTCTTCTTGCGGTCCAGGGCCTTGAGGGCCTCGACCATGACCTGCACTCCGGCGTAGGCCTGCGCGGCGAACTGGGGCGGGTCTTTCTTGTACTGCGCGCGGTATTCCTTGACGAACACCTGGTTGGCGGCGCTGGCCTGCGCGGGGCTGTAGGCCTGCGCGATGATCACGCCGTCGCAGAGTTTCTGGCAGACGGGGAACATGTTGCTGGTGTTCAGGCCGTTCCCGCCGATGATCAGGCCCTTGTAGCCCAGCTGGCGCAGCTGCTTGACGAGGTTCCCGCCGTCCGCGGCGAGGCCGGAGATGATCACGAGGTCCACCTTGGCGTTCAGGACGGCCTGGACCTGCGTGGTGAAGTCCGTGTCGGTGGTCTGGAAGCGCTGCACGGTGGAGAGGGTGAGGCCCTGGTCCTTGACGGTCTGCTGGAAGGTGCCGGTCTCGCTGGTGGAGAAGGCGTCGTTCTGCGCGTACAGGACGGCGACCTCCTTGATTTTCGGGTCGAGTTTCAGTGCCTGACGCACGGCGTTCGGGGCGACCACGGCGACCGGGGCGGACACGCGGGCGATGAAGTCCCCGATCTGCGGGATGCCCTTGGCGGTGTTGCTGGGCCCGAGGACCGGGACCTTGGCGCGCTCGGCGATGGGGTCGGACGCGAAGGCCTGCTGGGACAGGGTCGGGCCGACGATGCCGACCACGCGGTCCTTGGTGATCAGGTTCTGGAAGGCGTTGATGGCGCCGGCCTCGTCGCCGCCGGTGTCCTGGAACGCCAGTTTGAAGGGCGTGCCGTTGATGCCGCCGCGGCCGTTGAGGAACTTCTCGGCGAAGCGGGCGCCGATGACCTGTTCCTGGCCGAGCAGGGCGGTGTTGCTGGTCTGCGCGACAGCCACGCCGATGGTGACGGTCTCGACCTTCTGCGCCTGCGTGAGCCCCAGCGAGAGGAGCAGGGCAGCGCTGAACTGAGCGGACGTGCGGGTCCTGATCATGACAAACCTCCAGTTCACCTGTCCCGGCGTCTCCGGGCAGGCGCAGTGAACCGGTGCGCGTGCCGGGGCACGGGCGCAGACCGGACTTGAGTTGTGGAACACGGTCACTGTAGGCTGAGGCAAATCACAAGTCAACTGGTCGAATGATCAGATCATTGAACTCAGTTCAAAGAGAATTGGAGAATCCACCCCCGGAGTGCCCATGACCGCCACCCCCCAGACCACCACCGCCCCGAGCGCCCCCGCGCCCCGCCCCCTGAGCCTGCGCACCAAAGCAGTCCTGATCACCGCCCTGCCCATCCTGACCCTCGGTTTCCTGCTCGCCGCGATCCTCACCGCGCAGCGCCGCGCAGAGGTGAACAGCATCTCCCGCAACGTCAGCTACTCGGTCGGCAGCCTCCTGGCCAGCACCCTCGACGTCACCGACCTGACCCAGGTCAGCACCCAGCTGCGCGCCGCCGTCGCCGCCCCCAGCGTCGCGTTCATCGACGTGCAACCCGCCGGGGACGCCCCCCGCGCCTTCATCAGCGACGACCCCCAGACCGACTGGCTCCTGCGACCCCAGCTCGACGCCGCCCTGCGCGACCACCCACAGGACACGCACTTCAGCTGGCCCGACACCCGCGCCGACGCCTACCGCGCCGCCCAGGACACCCTCAGCCCCGACGCCCCCGCCAGCGTCCGCGACCACCTCGACGCCGCCCAGACCACCCTGCGCGCCACGTACGGCCAGCCCCGCACCTACGACATCACGCAACTCGACGTGTTCGACACGCCCTTCGGCACCCGCGCCCTGCGCCTCCCCGGCCAGCCCACCCCCCCCGGCGAACGCCTGTTCCGCCTGACCATCGGCGTCACCCTGGGCGACCTGACCGCCACCCTGCACCGCCAGCTGCTCATCGTCCTGACCGCCTGCCTGATCACCGCCGCCGCCGCCGCGCTGCTCGCGTGGCTCGCCGCGCGGCGCGTCGTGACCCTGCTGCTCACCATCACGCATGCCGCCCAGCAGGCCAGCCTGGGCCAGCTGCACGACCCCATCCACATCCCCCGCCGGGGCCGCCCCGACGAACTCAGCGACCTGATCCAGGCCATCGAACGCCTGCGCGTCAGCCTGCACCTCGCCCTGAACCGCCTGCGCCCCGGAGGCCGCCCATGACCGGCCCCGGCCCCCACCCCGACCTCACCTTCGCCGCCGACCCCCTGGAAAAACGCTCCCTGGGCGAACACATCGCCGCGCACCTCCAGGAACTCCTCCTCGACGGCCGCCTGAAACCCGGCGACACGCTGCCCAGCCAGCGCGACCTCGCCCAGCGCTACGGCACCAGCGTCGCCGCCGTCCGCGAGGCCATCAGCATCCTCTCCGCCAGCGGCGTCGTCGACGCCCGACCCGGCCGCGGCACCGTCATCCTGCCCGTCACGCAGCAGGCCCCCAGCATCAACCTCTGGCTCGGCGCCGTCCACGACGAACACGAAGCCCGCGCGTTCCTCGACACCCGCCAGGCGCTCGAACACTACACGATTGCCCAGGCCGCCCGGCACGCCACCCCCGAACAGCACACCGACCTGCTGGAACACCTGCACCGCATGCGCGACGCGCAGGGCGAACCCGAAGCGTTCATCCAGGCCGACCTCGCCCTGCACATGGCCATCGCCCACGCCGCCGGAAACCCCGTCGTCCTGCGCCTCCTGCGCGCCATCCACATGCCGCTGGCCAACCTGCTGCGCGCCATCAGCACCGACCTGATGCTCGCCGGACGCTTCCCGCACCTGTACACCACCCACGAACAGATCATCCACGGCATCATCCGCCGCGACCCCCACGCCGCCACCGCCGCGTTCGACCACATGCTCGACCAGACCACCGAAGGCGGCACCCTCGAACGCGCCCTCGGCCACCCCGAACAACCCGAGACGCCCCTCGGCCCCGACTTCCTCGAGGACCTCCACTGGAACCTCACCCGCCTCATCGGCCCCATGGCCGACGTCCTCATCCCCGAAGCCGCCAGCGAACTCGGCCTCGACCCCGACGCGCTGACCCGCACCCACCTCACCCGCTACCTCGGCAACCTCGCCCGGCAACTCCCCGACGGCAAACAAGCCGAATGGACCGCCCTCAGCAGCCTGCTGGAAAAGAGATACGGATGAAGCCGCACGCCCTTCCGTACGTCATCTGACGCAGGGCAGCGAGAGAAGGTTTCTCTACACTGACCCCATGATCTGGCGCGACGACACGCAGTAGGCCCCACCGGAGGGGGCCTGCCATGGCCAAAGGAATCTGGAGGCGGGAGCGACACGCTCGCCGCATCGCCGCTCGTCGGCTCAGCCTTCAACTGCGCGGTTTCCAGTTCAGGCAGTGGACCTCGCCTGACGTGGATCAGGCGTGGCCGCGCGCCTGCTGGAAACGGATCGGACAGTTTGATGAGCACTGGGAAGCGCAGGTGTGCGCCTCACGCCACCCGGGCTCCCGCCTGATCACCGTCCGCCGAACCCGCAAGGGGCGAACCCGGATCATCTGCCACCGGGTCGGTTATGTCCAGCGGCTAGG
This sequence comes from Deinococcus sedimenti, assembly GCF_014648135.1. Lineage (NCBI taxonomy): Bacteria > Thermotogati > Deinococcota > Deinococci > Deinococcales > Deinococcaceae > Deinococcus > Deinococcus sedimenti. Next base: position 332,970 of record NZ_BMQN01000002.1, read on the forward strand.
CGCTCCGTTTCGCACAGCCGTGATGACCTGGGAACTGGAGGACATCCAGCGTCAGCATCAGGACCGACTCGCGCGGCGCGTCCTTCAGGACGGCGGGCTCAGGGGCGGCGTCGCTGCCGCCACACGCAAGGACCGCCGACGCTGGCGGCGAGCCGGTCGGGAAGCATGCCGACTGGCCCTGCGAGGCGAAATCGACCGGGCCGATGATCTCGACCCCCAACCGCGACGACTGGGGGTGGACTGGATTTTGTAAGCGCCCCGGGTTATGACCGCCCCGCCCGCTGCGCCTGTACGAAGGCCAGGAACGCGTCGCGGTCCAGGGTGTTGATGACGTGGGCGGGGGTGAGTCCGGCCTTGCGGGCGACCATGACGCCGTAGCGGGCGTCGGCGAGTCCGGCGGGGACGTGCGCGTCGGTGTTGATGGCGAACTTCACGCGGTCCCGCCACTGCAGGGCCACGCGCCAGTCGAGGTCCAGGCGGTACGCGTTCGCGTTGATCTCGACGACGGTGCCCCGCTCGGCGCAGGCGGCCATCACGGCGTCCAGATCCAGCGCGTAGCCGGGGCGGCGCAGCAGCAGGCGGCCCGTGGGGTGCCCCAGGATCGTCACGAGGGGGTGGCGGGCAGCCTGCACCAGCCGTTCGGTCTGCCGTTCGGCGGGCAGCGTGAAGAGGCTGTGGACGCTGGCGACCACGTAATCCAGTTCGGCCAGGACGTCGTCCGGGTAGTCGAGGCTGCCATCTTCGAGGATGTCCACCTCGGCGCCCGCCACGAGCGGCACGCCTGCCGCCTGTAACTCGCGGATCTCCTTCAGTTGCGCCTGGAGGCGTTCGATACTCAGGCCGTTCGCGTAGTGTGCGGCGCGCGAGTGATCCCCGGTCCCCAGGAAGGCGTGCCCCAGCCGCACCGCCGCGGCGGCCATGTCCGCGATGCTCGCCGCGCCGTCCGACCACGTCGAGTGCGTGTGCAGCATCCCGCGCAGGTCCGAGACGGTCACCAGTTCATCCGGGTGGGGGAGGGCCTCCCACACGCCGTCATGTTCCGGCTCGCGGTACTCGGCGGGCCGCAGCGGCAGGTCCAGGGCTCGCATCACGTCCGCCTCGGTGGGCGTGTCCAGCACCTCGCCGCCGCGCATCAGGCCGTGCCCGCTCAGGTCGAAGCCCCGTTCGGTCGCCTCGGCACGCAGCGCCTCGCGGTACGCCGTGCCGCCCCCCATCATCAGGTCCAGCGCGCCCCGCACGCCCTCACGCGGCGCGAACGCCACCTCGACCGGCACGCCATCCACCCGCCCCGCGAACAGCGGTTTCTTCCCGACGCGTTCCAAGCCCTCCACCACGCCCGCCAGCCGCGCCGTCACCACGTCCGGGTCGGCGGTGACGGTCACACGCGCCACCCGCACCGTATCCAGCCCCCGGCGCACATCCCCCGCCACGCGCGCCTCCAGCCCATCCAGCACGCGGCACAACCCCTCCGCCACCTCAGTGGCCGTACTCAGGTGCTGCCGCTCCTGCGCGCTCAGCGCGAACTCCACCGCTGCCAGGAACGACGCCGCACTCTTCGCCCCGAACCCCTTCAGCGCCGCCACCCGCCCATCCCGGCACGCCTCCCGCAGCCCCTCCAGCGAATCGATCCCCGCGTCCCACAGCGCCCGGATCTTCTTCGGCCCCAGACCACGCACCCGGAACAGACTCAGTACGCCCGCCGGAATCAGACTCGCGGCATCCTCCAGCGGCCCGAACACCCCCGACTCCACGAACCCCACCAGATCCAGCGCAATCGCCTTCCCCACCTTCGGCACGCCCGCAAAGCCCCGCGCCACCAGTGCCTCCACCTCATCCGCCGACGCCTCCAGGCTGCGCGCCGCACTCCGGAACGCCTGCGCCCGGAACGGATCATCCCCCACACCCAGCAGATCCAGCAGATCCGCCGTCGTCTTCAGCACCCCCGCCAGGGACTTCTTCGTGACATCCATACGCCCAGACTAGCGGGCTGCTGGCTCTGAGCCAGAGCCTCCGCGTGAACCCCTCAGTCCGCTGCGCGGCCAGCTCCCCTCAAGGGGAGCCAGGAGGTCAGGCGTTATCCGTGCCGCACGCGTCCCTGGTACGTGACGATCCGTCCGCCGACGTCGTGAATCTGCTTGATGGCGTCCGTGAAGCGGTGCCCGACCTCCTCGGGTTTGTGCGCGTCGCTGCCGAGGACGAAGGGAATGCCGCGTTCGGCGGCGGCGCGCGTCAGGTCGGGGGCGGGGTACGCCTCCGCGATGGGTTTGCGCCACCCGGCGGTGTTGAAGTCCAGGGCGAGGCCGCGTTCGGCGATGACGTCCAGGGCGTGCAGCGCGGCGTACCCGTCCGGGTCGCGGTGCCCGAATTTCTTGGGCAGGTCCAGGTGCCCGATGGAGTCGAACAGGCCACTCTTCGCGGCACCCTCGGCCAGCGCGTAGTAGTCACGGTGCAGGCCGCCCAGGTCGCGGCTGTCGTACTCGGCGATGAATTCCGGGTTGTCGAAACCCCACGCGCCGATGTAGTGGATGCTGCCGATCACGTAATCCCACGGGTGCGCGCTCAGCACCTCCTCCACGTACCGCTCCGTGCCGGGGTGAAAGTCCGCCTCCAGGCCCAGCCGGATCTCCAGCAGCCCCGCGAACTCCGCCTGGGCCTCCTGCACGTCCTGCACGTACTGCGCCAGCTGGTCGCGGCGCATCCGCCACGGCGCGTCGTACCACGCGGGCATCGGCATGTGGTCCGTGAAGCAGATGCCCGCCAGTCCGGCGTCCAGCGCCGCCTGCGCGTACTCGCGTGGGGTGCCGGTGGCGTGCCCGCACAGGGGCGTGTGCATGTGCGAATCGAACAGCGGGGCAGTCATGCCCACAGGGTACGGCAGGGCGCGATCAGCGGGCGTGACAGGTCACGAACCGCAGGGTGACCTCCAGCATGCCCGCGAGCAGTCCGCCCACCAGCACGTTTCTCACCAGTTCCGTCGGGGAGACCGGGGTCAGAGCGGGCAACAACACGGTGCCGAGCTGCGCGGCCCGCACCGCCCATGTCCAGCGCCTCAGGGCCGCTGGGGCGGGGGTGTTTGTCTCGGCGGCGGTCTGGACAGGAGAGAACCACCACGCGGCGGCAAGCACGCCCAGCGAATTCAGTCCTGTGCCGAGCCGTTCCCCCGGTGCCTCGCTTGCCGCGAGCAGCGCGTACAGGACGCCCCCCACGTTCAGGACGAGCAGCACCCAGCGCCAGACGCGGAGAGCCTGGGTGCGTGCGGCGGGCTGCTCGGCCGCCTCGACAGAGACCATCCAGCGGGTCAGGTTCGCTGTCAGCCAGATCAGCGGGACCATGAACAGAAGAGCCACGATGGGCGCGGTGGGAGGCGCCCCGGTCGGTGCGATGGTCAGCGCGAACTGCACGCCCAGCAGCGTCCACAGCCACCGGCCGGTCTGCCGCGCGGCCGGGGCAGGTGATCTTTGGCGGTCCTGAATGGTCACCCAGGCAGGATAGGGGAGAAGTCATCCCGGCGCGGGTGAACCTGCGCCCTTACGCGTCCAGCCAGCCGTCCGGGAAGGGTGCGTTGGGGTGGATGGCCTGCGCGGCGTGCAGCATGACGGCCCAGTCCTCGGGGCGGTAGCGGCGGGACAGGTGCAGCAGCGTCAGCGCGGGCACCCCAGCCGCGTGGGCGAGGGCGGCGACCTGCGTGACGGTGGTGTGTTCGTGCCGCGTGGCGAGTTCCTGGTCGGCGGGGGCGTACTGCGCCTCGGCGTACAGCATCTGCACGTCACGCAGCAGCGGCGCGAGGCGGGCGTGCTGCGCGGCGTCCAGCAGGAAGTCCGTGAGGTACGCGACGCTGTCCCCGGCCTCCCGGTCCAGCAGGGCCGCGCGGAGGTTGTCCGCGTCGTGCGGTTGGCCGTTCACGTCAATCTGTCCGGTCACGCCGCTTTTCAGGGCGGCCAGCCAGGGGCCGGGACGCAGCCCCAGACCTGTCAGGGCGGCAGTGTTCACGCGCGCCCGGTCGGGTTCGCGCAGGATGAAGCCCAGGCTGCGCCCGTGGTGCTCCAGTGGGACGGCCTGCACGGTGACTTCCGGGGTAGTGAGGATCGTGCCGTCGTGCGCCCGGGTGCCCGCGTCATGCGCCACGGCGAAGGTCTCGTGCGCCTCAAACCGGAAGGCCTGCACGTACGTGTCGTGCACGTCATGCACCACCCACTGCCCGCGCAGCTCGGGCGCGTGGTTCCACCAGAATCCCTGGAAGCGGTGCCCGAGGATGCGGGCCGTGCCGGGCGGGCCCCAGGCGTGCGTGGGTGCGGGGCGGTCGAAGGTCGCGCGGAAGAAGTCGTCGAAGCCGCCCACGTGATCCATGTGCAGGTGCGACAGCAGCAGGTGGTCGGTGGCCTGCACCTCCGCGAACGGCAGCGCGTCCAGCACGCGCGCGCCGCAGTCCAGCAGCAGTCGCGTCTGCCCCTGCCCGCTGTCCGCCACGACCCACAGCGCGTTGTCCTCTGCCGGTCGGCCCAGCACCTGTGACCTCAACATCCGCCCAGTGTGCCGCGCCGCGCGGGCCGGACGCATACGCCGACTGGCTTGCAGGTGCCGACGGGGAGATCCAGGGTCAGCTGGTGGGTGGCGGGCGGGGCCGCCACCAGCGACCGCCGAACACGTGCAGGGTCAGGCCCGCGAAGACCAGCAGCGCGCCGATGGCCTTGCCGGGCGGGAACGCCTCCTGGTAGGCCAGGGCGCTGGCGATCAGGCCGAACACCGGCACCATCAGCGACAGGGGCGCCACGCGCGCGGCGCCGTGCCGCTGGATCAGGACGGACCACAGCCCGAACCCCAGCACGGTGTTCCCGACGCCCATGTACAGGATCGCCGCCCAGAACCCCCAGCCCCTGTGCGTCAGGGTGTGGCCCACGGCGTCCCACCCGCCGGTCAGGCCCGCCAGCAGCGTCAGCGGGATGGGGGGGATCAGGGCGCTCCAGACGACCAGGGACAGCATGTTCGCGCCGCCCGAGGCCCGCACCACGAGGTTGCTGCCCGCCCAGCCCAGCGCGGCCAGCAGCGTCAGGATCAGGCTGACCAGGGGGAGGTCCCCGCCGGATAGCGCGCCGATGACGGCCATGCCGCCGAACGCGGCCGTCATCCCGGCGGCCTGCCAGGGCTGGATGCGTTCCCCGAGGAGACGGGCGGCCAGGATCGCGGTGAAGAACGCCTGCATCTGCATGAGCAGCGAGCCCAGGCCCGCGCTCATGCCCAGCTGGATGGCGAGGTACAGCAGGCCGAACTGCACGACGCCCACCAGCAGCCCGTAGCCCCACAGCAGCCGCGCGGGCAGCTGCGGGCGAGGGACGAAGAACACGGCGGGCAGCGCGGCCACCGCGAAGCGCAGCGCGGCCACCAGCAGCGGGGGGGCCTCCGCGACACTCCACTTGATCACGATGAAGTTCACGCCCCAGATACCTGTGATGAGCAGGGCCAGCAGCAGCGCGCGGGCGTTCAGGGGAGGCAGGGGCGCGTGGGCGCTCATTGGGCGGGAGTGTACGCCCGATTCGGCCACTGCGTTCGCATATCCGGGACAGTGGAACTTTCGCTTGCGCGACAGGGGGGTGTTACAGTAGCGCAGCACCATACAACCCAGGCCAGCACCTGCCGGAGCCCACCCGGACGGGTACTTCGCCGCTGGAGGATCCATGCATAAAGGTCTGTCCGTCTCCCTGCTCAGCGCCGCCCTGCTCCTCGCATCCTGCTCGCAGACCCCCACCGCACCCCAGGCCGCCCCCGCGACCGGCACCGGCACGCTGGTCGCCACCGCCGACGAGTGCAGCACCTTCCAGCAGTACCCGGTCGTCGTGTCCCGCATCGACTTCAAGACCCAGCGCGACTGGCTGGACATCGTCAAGACCTTCGAACCCGTCGGCGGCGGCCTGGAAGACGGCTACGTGCTCCTCGACGTCGGGCAGGCGGACTTCGAGCGGCTGCGCGTGACCGGCATGACCCGCGGCTGGACCGTGAAGATCGACCGCGCCGAGACCGAACGTCACAGCGCCTCCCTGAAGAACCCCCTGGGTGCCCTGAGCATCAGCGGCTACAGCTGCTACCGCACCGTCGAGGAAACCTACGCCAGCGCGCAGGGCCTCGCCACGCAGTACCCGAACCTCGCCAGCTGGAGCAGCATCGGGTCCTCCTGGCTGAAGAGCAAGGGACGCGGCGGGTACGACATGAACGTCCTGAAACTCACGAACAAGAGCACCACGGGCACCAAACCCCGCCTGCTCATCACGGCGTCCATCCACGCGCGCGAGTACACCCCCGCCGAACTCAGCACCCGCTTCGCGGAGTACCTGCTCGCCAACTACGGCAAGGACGCCGACGTCACCTGGATGCTCGACACGCAGGAAGTCTGGCTGGTCCTCCAGAGCAACCCGGACGGCCGCAAGAAAGCCGAGGCCGGCGCGTCATGGCGCAAGAACGTGAACGACACGCAGGCGTGCAGCAACGGCCTGTACGGCGTGGACCTGAACCGCAACTTCAACTACGCCTGGGGCACCGGCGGGTCCAGCGCCGACCCCTGCAACGAGACGTACAAGGGCACCGCCGCCGCCAGCGAAATCGAGACGCAGAACCTCCAGAACCTCATCCGGGCGGCGTTCGCGGACAACCGCGGCCCGGCCCGCACCGACGCCGCACCCAACACGACCAGCGGCATCTACATGGACATCCACAGCTATTCCCAGCTGGTCCTGTGGCCCTGGGGGGACACCACCACCGTCGCCCCCAACGGCACGCAGATGCAGAGCCTGGGCCGTAAATTTGCGTACTTCAACGGCTACACCCCGGAACAGAGCGTCGGGCTGTACCCCACCAGCGGCACCACCGACGACTTCGCGTACGGCGAACTGGGTGTCCCCGCGTACACCATCGAACTGGGCACCGCGTTCTTCGAGTCGTGCAGCACCTTCACCGGCACCACCCTGCCCAAGAACCAGGCGGCCCTTCTGTACGCCCTGCGCGTCGCCCGCCAGCCGTACACCATGGGCAGCGGCCCGGACAGCGTCACCCTGAACGCACCCGCCAGCGTCGCCACGGGCGCCAGCTTCACCCTGAGCGCCAGCGCCACGAACACCCGCTTCAACACCAGCAACGGCGCCGAACCCACCCGCACGATTACCAGCGCGGAGTACTTCATCGACACGCCCCCCTGGGCCGGCGGGACCGCCCGGGCCATGACCGCTGCGGACGGCACGTTCAACGCTGCCACCGAGAGCGTGCAGGCCAGCGTGTCCACCACCGGCCTCAGCGCCGGGAAGCACACCGTGTACGTCCGCGCGAAGAACAACAACGGCACCTACGGCCCGGTGTCCGCGCTGTTCGTCACGGTCGGCGCGACCACCGGCACGACCACCACGTACACCGGCACGCTCGCCGCCGCCGGGAACGCCTACCAGACGTCTGCCAGCGGCTTCACGTACGCGGGCGGCACCCTGAAAGGCAACCTGACCGGCCCCACCGGCACCGACTACGACCTGTACCTGCAGAAACTCTCCGGCACCACCTGGACGCAGGTCGCCGCCAGCGAGGGCAGCACCAGCACCGAGGCCATCAACTACGCCGCCGCGAGCGGCACATACCGCTGGCGCGTGTACGCCTACAGCGGCAGCGGCAGCTACAGCCTGACGGAAACGAAGTAAGGGAGTGGGTTGTGGGCCGTGGGCTGTAGGACCAGCGCTGTTCTCCCACAACCGACACCCCACATCCCACACCCCCCTTCTGCATGTCCAGTCATCCGGAATGCATATTCATGCGTGACCCGCGTGGGGTGATCCTGCGCCAACCGGAAGCGGGTATACTCCTCGCCTATGACGAAAGTCGCCCGCTCGCAGAAAACCCAGGCCAAGGCCAGCGCCGCCCCGAAGAACACCGGAGCGGCGCGCAAGGCTGCCACGAAAAAAGATGCAACCCCTGCGCCGGTCACCGCGCCCGTGCTGCTCACCCCAGCCACTCTCCCGAAACCTGTCATGGCCGGGCGGGACTTCCTGAGCAACCTCGACATGACCGCCGCCGAACTGCGCGCCGTCATGGACACCGCCCACTCCATGAAACGCGGCGAGTGGCGCGCCGTGAAACCCCTGGCGGGCCTCAGCATCGCGCTGGTGTTCGAGAAGGCCAGCCTGCGCACCCGCACCACCTTCGACGTCGGCATGTACCAGCTCGGCGGGCACGCCATCACCCTCAGCAACACCGAGATCGGCCTCGGCACCCGCGAACGCGTCAGTGACGTCGCCCGCAACCTGGAACGCTGGGTGGACGCCGTCATGGGCCGCGTGTACCTCCAGCAGACCCTCCAGGAACTCGCGCAGCACGCCAGCATCCCCGTCATCAACGGTCTGAGCGACATGCTGCACCCCGCGCAACTCCTCGCCGACTACCAGACCATCGAGGAAGAATTCGGCACCGACCTGCGCGGCCGCCGCGTCGTGTACATCGGCGACGGGAACAACCTCGCCAACAGCCACATCCACATGGGCATCCTGACCGGCACCGACGTCACCGTCGTCACCCCCGTCGGCTACGAACCCAACGCCGGAGTCCTCATGGACGCCGTCCGCGCCGGAGTCAACATCACCCTCACGAACGACCTCGCGGCCGTGCAGGGCGCCGACGTCCTGTACACCGACGTGTGGATCAGCATGGGCCAGGAAGCCGAAGCCGACATCCGCCGCCGCGCCTTCCAGGGCTACCAGGTCACCCCCGAGATGCTCGACACCATCGCGCCCGACGGCATCTTCCTGCACTGCCTGCCCGCCCACTACGGCGAGGAAACCGTCCCCGAAGCCACCGAACACCCCAAGAGCCGCGTCTTCGACCAGGCCGAAAACCGCCTCCACGCGCAGAAAGCCCTGATGTACCACCTCATGGGCGACCTCAAACCGCGCTGGTAAACCGGATTTTGTCTTGAGCCTATCCTCGCACGGAACGCCTCCGCGCACTAGACCCTGAAAAGGGGCGTTCCAGACGAGGAAAACGCTGATTACACTGGCGCTCCTGTCCAGACCGGACAGCGCAGGAGGTCAGCATGGCAGAGTACGCAATCATCGAGCGGCCCGTCGGCGTCAGTGTGTTCGGTTCATCCCTGAAGCGCGTACCACCCGACCGGGCCGTGCTGAACTTCGCAGTGCGACACACCGATCCGGACGCGAAACAGGCCTACGCCAGAACGCAGGCAGACATGCTGACCATCGCCGCGCATCTGAACGGAGAGTCCAGCATGACCTACGGTCAGAGCGGCATCGAACTGTACCTGTGTGAGCGGTCCCGGCGGGACGAGTCCAGTCCAGCTCCATACGAGGCGCGTGTGAACTTCGAGGTTCACCTGACCGACCTGGCCCGCCTCGAACATCTCATGACCGATCTGGTGGCGCTGCACGTCCATCACTTCACGTCCACACGGTTCACGACCTCCCGCCTGCGCGACATCCGGCAACAGGTCCGCCGCGAAGCCGTGAAGGCCGCGACGGAAAAGGCCATGCTGTACGTCGAGGAAACCGGTGTCTCACTGGGCCGCCTGCTGCACATTCAGGACCTCAACCCGGATCAGTTGAAACGCCACAGCGGCCACACCCCCGCACCCATCCTCGACGATCTGCTGGTCACGCCGGATATATCCCTGCATCCCAACTCCGTCACGGTCGGCGCGGCCGTCACCCTCGTCTACGCCCTGACCTGAGGTCCCCATGACCATCCTGCACACTTCCCGTCTGACCCTCCGGCCCCTGACGCCGGACGACCTGCCACGCGTGCTGGCGTACCGGAACGACCCGGAGGTCGCCCGGTATCAGGGCTGGCCGCTGCCCGCCACGCCGGACAGTGTGGCGGGGCCCGTGTCGGACGCGCCGCTGGGGGCGCCCGGCTGGGTGCAGCGTGCCGTCACCCTGACCAGTGGTGAACTGGTGGGGGACGTGGGCCTGAACACGCAGGGGCCGCAGGCGGAACTCGGCGTGACGCTCGCCCGCAGCGCGCAGGGGCACGGGTACGCCCGCGAGGCCCTGCACGCCCTCGTCACCCACGCGTTCGCGGACCTGGGCCTGCACCGCGTCCACGCCAGCATCGACCCGCGCAACACGGCGGTCGCAGGCCTGCTGACCCGTCTGGGCTTCCGGCACGAGGGGACCAGCCTCCAGAGTTACCGGCACCGGGGCGAGTGGACCGACGACGCCCTGTACGCCGTCCTGGCCGCCGAGTGGACCGCGTGACCGGGATCGCGGAGTGGCTGGACGTCGTGAACGAGCACGACGAGGTCATCGGTCAGGCTACCCGCGAGGATGCCTACGCGCGCGGCCTGACCGTCCGCGTCATCAACGCCTTCCTGATCAACCGCGCGGGCCAGTTGTGGATTCCGCGCCGCACCGCGCACAAACGCCTGTTCCCCGGCTGCCTCGACATGAGCGTCGGCGGACACGTCGAGCGCGGCGAAACCTACGAGCAGGCGTTCCGGCGCGAGACGCAGGAGGAACTGAACCTGAACGTGGACGACCTCCCCTGGCAGCAGATCGCCGCACTCGGACCGCGCGACGGCCTGAGTGCTTTCATGCACGTGTACGAACTGCGCCGCGACGACCCGCCTACCTTCAACCCGGACGATTTCAGCAGCGCGCAGTGGTTCACGTCCGCCGAACTCATCCTGCGCATCGAACAGGGCGACCCCGCCAAGGGCGACCTGAAGCGCCTCGTACAGCTGTGCTACGGAGTGGGCCATGCGTGACGCGCCGTTCCTGCTCGCCCGCCTCCATTTGCCGGAGGAGCGGACGACGTCGTTCATCTACCGGCGATTCGAGGACAACGTGGGCGCGATGGACGGCAGCGTCTTCAGCTTCCAGCGCACCGGAGAGCCGGTGAACGCGTACGCGTGGTGGGAGAACCATGACCCGGAGGTGATCGGGCGAGGCGGGCACGGCGTGATCCGCATCATGCCCATGACCCCGGACCTCTGGACGCACCTGAAGCCCGGAACGTCCCTGGCTATGACTCATGAACGCCTGCACGCGCAGGTCACTCAGTCTCTGATGGAGAATCAAGCATGACAGTCCCCAAGGTATTTATCGACGGTGAGGCCGGAACGACGGGCCTGCAGATCCGCTCCCGGCTGGAGGGCCGGGCGGATATCGAGTTGCTGAGCATCGACCCGGCGCGGCGGAAAGATGCGGACGCGCGGGCGGAGTTGCTGAACGCGGCGGACGTGTCGATCCTGTGCCTGCATGACGACGCGGCGCGCGAGGCGGTCACGTTGACGACGAACCCGGCCGCGCGGCTACTGGATGCGAGCACGGCGCACCGGGTGAATCCGGCGTGGGTGTTCGGCTTCCCGGAGTTGAACGCGGGGCAGGCGGACGCGATCCGCGCGGCGCGCTTCGTGGCGAACCCCGGCTGTTACAGCACCGGGGCGATCTCGCTGCTGGCCCCGCTGACGGCCGCGGGCCTGATCCCGGCGAACTTCCCGGTCAGCATCCAGGGGTACAGCGGCTACACGGGTGGGGGCCGGGCGCTGGTGGACGCGCACGAGAAGGGTGAGGCTCATCCGATGAAGGGCGCGTTCCTGAGTTACGCGCTGGGGCTGGGGCACAAGCACATCCCCGAGACGATGCGGTACGGGGGCCTGAGCCGCACGCCGATCTTCACGCCGAACGTGGGCGCGTGGGCGCAGGGCATGACCGTGACCATCCCGCTGCACCTGCAAGAGCTGGGTACCACGCCGGACGCGCTGCACGCGGCACTGAAGGGTCACTACGCCGGGCAGCGGTTCGTGCGGGTGTTCGAGATGAGTGCCAACCCGGAGGTGCTGGACCCGCAGACCCTGAACGGCACGAACGACCTGGAGCTGTTCGTGTACCCGTCCACGGACGGCGAGCGGGCGCTGCTGGTCGCGCGGCTGGACAACCTCGGGAAGGGCGCGGGCGGCGCGGCGGTGCAGAACCTGAACCTCATGCTGGGTCTGGAGGGCTGAGGTGGCGTCCGGCGCGAGCAAGCTGGACATCAATCGGGGCACGACACTCTGCATGAGCGTGTCGGCCCGTCCGAGCAACTTCGGGACACGCTTTCACAATCACCTGTACGCGGCGCTGGGCCTGGATTTCGTGTACAAGGCCTTCGGCGTGCAGGACATCACGGGGGTGGTGGCGGGCATCCGGGCGCTGGGCGTGCGGGGCTGCGCGGTCAGCATGCCGTTCAAGGAGGCGGTGATTCCGCTGCTGGACGAACTGGACGCCTCGGCGGCGGCCATCGGGTCGGTGAACACCATCGTAAACACGGACGGCTACCTGAAGGCGTTCAATACGGATTACACCGCCATTCAGCTGCTGATCGAGCGGCACGCGCTGAACCGGGACGCACGGGTGGTCCTGCGCGGCAGTGGCGGCATGGGGAAGGCCGTGGCGAGCGCCCTGCGGGACGCGGGCTTCACGCGTGGCGTGATCGTCGCCCGCAACGAGGCCGCCGGGCGGGCACTGGCGGCGCGCTGCGGCTGGGACTGGCACCCCACGACGCCCGACGTGCAGGGCGGCGACCTGCTCGTGAATGTCACGCCGATCGGCATGACGGGCGGCGCGGAAGAGCACGACCTGGCCTTCACGCCTGACGCCATCGCGCGGGCGGGCACGGTGTTCGACGTGGTCGCCCTCCCCAGCGAGACGCCCCTGATCATGGAGGCCCGGCGGCAGGGCAAACCCGTCGTGACCGGGCTGGAGGTCGTGGCGTTGCAGGCGCTGGAGCAGTTCGTGCTGTACACGGGTGTGCGCCCCTCGGACGAGCAGGTTCAGGCGGCCGTCGAGTTCGCACGGACCTGACTCGCAGGAAAGACGTGGGGAGAGGCCGGTGCGACCTCTCTCCCAGTTCATCGGCGGTCAGTCCTGCGGCAGGTGGGACTGGACCTGAATGTCGCCGTACGTGTCGGTCTGCTCGACGCTGAAGTTTCCTTCCTTCACGCCTTCGAGCAGCGCGGCGAAGTAGGTGGTCTGTTCACCCCAGTCCTGGGTGGGAATGCCGCGGAAGGTGAAGGTGCGCAGGCGGCGGCCGAAGGCGCGCAGCGCGCCCAGCGCGTCGGCCAGCGAGAGGCGCTCGCGGGCCAGGAGGGGCACCTCGACCTGCCGGACGGCGTTCTGCGCGGCCTTCACGAGTTTCGCGAGGCTGCCCTGCGGGTTGCGGGGCCGTTCACGGCGCGGGAGGTTCACGGGGACGGCGCGGGCGGGAATCAGGCCCTCGCGTTCGCGGCGGCGCGCGGCCAGGAACCCCACCAGCGCGTCCAGTTCGGCCAGGGCCTCCACGCCCTCCAGTACGTCGTCCAGCGGCTCGAACCAGTCACCGCCCGCCTCCGGCTCGTCGGGTTCGGGTTGCGGCAGCAGCAATCGGGCCTTCAGCGCGATGACGGCGGCCAGGGTGGGCAGCAGGTCCGGGTGCGCGTCATTCAGTGGGCCGCCGGTGACCGCCTGCGCCCACGCGAGCACGTCGCGCGTGAGGGGCAGCAGGGGCACCTCGCCCGGCTGGACGCGTCCCGTGCGCAGCGCGGAGGCCAGTTCCGCCAGGGTGCCGCTGAACGCGGGGAGCGCCACGCTGAAGCCCACCCCGGCCGGGGGCGGCGGGGGGGGAGTGGGCAGCGCGGGCGCGGCGATCACGGCAGGGGGCTACGGTCGGCGGGGCTTACAGGGTCAGGAAGCCGACTTTCTCGCGGACTTCCGCCATGATCGGCTGCGCGATCGCGCGGGCCTCGCGCGCCCCCTGCGCCAGGGCGTCACGCACGAAGTCCGGGTCGGCCTTCAGCGTCTCGGCCCGCTCCTGGATGGGCGTCAGGTGCGCCGTGATGCCGGTCATCAGCTGCTTCTTGCAGTCGATGCAGCCGATCCCGGCGCTGCGGCACCCGGCGTCCACGGTCTGGATGGTGTCCAGGTCGCTGAACAGCTTGTGGTAGTCGAAGATCAGGCACTTGGCGGGGTCGCCGGGGTCGGTGCGGCGCACACGGGCCGGGTCGGTGGGCGCCACGCGCAGCTTCTGCCAGATGGAATCGAGGGGCTCCAGGATGCCGATGGTGCTCGTCTCGCCCTTGCTCTTGCCCATCTTGCCGTTGCCGTCCACGCCGGGAATCCGCAGCGCGTCCCGGTTGTACACGGCTTTGGGTTCGGGAAACGTCTCGCCGAACGCATGGTTGAACTTCCGGGCGATCTCGCGCGTCAGTTCGATGTGCTGCGTCTGGTCCTCCCCGACGGGCACGGTGTCGGCCTTGTACAGCAGGATGTCGGCGGCCATCAGCGTCGGGTACATCAGCAGGCCCGCCGGGACGCTCTCGAGCTGCGCGGACTTGTCCTTGTACTGCGTCATGCGTTCCAGCTCGCCGACCGGCGTCAGGGTCGTGAAGATCCACGACAGTTCCTGATGCTCGGGCACGTGCGACTGCACGAAGAACGTGACCTTGCTGGGGTCGAGACCCACCGCGAAGTTCGCGACGGCCATCTCGAAGGTCCGCTGCGCGAGCAGTTTCGGGTCGGACGCGGCGGGGTTGGTGATGGCGTGCAGGTCCACCACGCAGTAGAGGCTGTTCTTCCCGAACTCCTCGCCCAGCCGCACGTAGTTGCGCATGGCCCCGAAGTAGTTCCCGATGTGCGGTTCACCTGTGGGCTGAATCCCTGAAAAGACGCGCGGCATAACCCGGAGATTCTAGCGGTGTTCAGAGGGGGTGGAGGGTGGTGTGCCCGGAACCACCCTGAACCGAGCGAAGCGAGAAGCCGGTCAGGACAGCGGCCCTGTGTGCAGGTGATGGGGGCGGGGTTCACCCATCACCGGAACGCAGGACCGCTGGGGAGCATGCAGGATGGCTCAAACAGGGCGAGTGGACCGCAGGCAACCGCCCACGACCCACTCCCCACTGCCCACAACCCACTTCCCCCTTACGCGCTGCCGCGGATGATCAGGCGGGGTTCGAAGCGGCGGGCGCGGGCGGGGCCTTTGTAGCCGTTCAGGCGTGACAGCAGGAGCTGCGCGGCTTCGTAGCCCATGCTCTCGACGGGCTGGTGCAGGGTGGTCAGGCCGCGTTCGGCGGCCCATGGCTGGTCGTCGAAGCCGATCACGCGGACGTCCTGCCCGATCTTCAGGCCGCGCAGGCGGACCTCGTCCAGCAGCGCGCCGGCGAGCATGTCGGCGGACGCGAACACGGTGCAGGGCAGTCCGGCCTCCTGCGCCTGGTCGAGGACGGTGGCGGCGGTGTTGCGCGCGGCGAGGGAATCGAAGGAGCTGGTGTACTCGGCTTTCACGGTGCGTCCGGCGGTGTCCAGGGCGCTCATGAAGCCGCTGCGGCGGTCCTCGAACACGCGGGTGGTGAACAGCTGGTCCAGTTCGGTCTCGACCCACACGGCGTACAGGTCGCCGCTGAACTGCGCGGCGTATTCGCCTGCCATGCGGCCGCCCGCGACGTTGTCCATGAACGAGGAGTCCACGTTGTCCGCGAAGGCGTCCACGAGTACGGTGGGTTGCTGGGTGCGCAGGCGCCGCTCGTGGAACATCTGCGTGAGGTTGTACGTCGCCATGACCAGCCCGTCCGCCTGATAGGCGAGTGTGTGCGAGCCCAGGTAGCGTTCCAGGCGCGAGCGGTCGAGCAGCGGGAAGATCGCGACGTCGTAGCGGGCTTCCTGGAAGGCGGTTTCCAGTCCGTCGAGGAGGCGGACGTAGAATTCGGTGGTCAGGACGGGCAGCAGGACGCTGATGGTGTAGCTGCGGCCGCCCGCGATGCGCCGGGCGTGCGGGTTGGGGGTGTATTCCAGGTCCGCGATGGCCTTGAGCACGCTCTCGCGCGTGGCGCCCTTGACGGCCACGTGATTGTTCAGCACCCGCGAGACGGTACCGACCCCGACTCCGGCGTGCCGGGCTACATCCTGAATGGTGGGTTTGCGCATGATATTGAAACCCAGGATACGCTTTTTTTGGAACGGGTTCCATGCCTTTCATGAGGGCCAGGAGCGGCAGGGTAGGGGAGGGACAATACCGCCCGGCACGCGCGCCTACACTGCACCCTGACGGTTGCCCCGCGCCGGGCACCCCTGAAGGAGCGACCATGACTGCACCCCGCCGCGCCGCCCCCCGACGGCCCCTGCTGATCGCCGCGCTGCTGATCCTCGCCGCCGCGCTGGCCGCTGGCCTGCTGCGCCCCCGGAGCGACACCGCGACCACCCCCGCGACCCAGACCGCCGCCCAGGCCACTCCCACACCGGCCAGCGGCAGCCTGCCCGCCACCGTCACGGATGCCCGTGTGGTCGCCGTGCCCCCCGGCATCCGCGAGACGAGCGTGTTCGCCACCCTCCGCGCCACCAGGGACGCGGACGTCCGCATCACGGGGGTGAGCAGCCCTGCCGCCGGGCGCGCCATGCTGATGGTCACCCGCACCCGGGACAACATGACCGGCATGACCATGACCGACAGCCTCACCCTCCCGGCGGACGGCACACTGAGCCTCAGCGACACCGGCGACCACGTCATGCTCATGAACCTGAAAGAACCCCTCCAGCCCGGGCAGACCATCCCCATCACCCTGACCGACGACCAGGGCCGCACCCTGACCATCCAGGCGCCCGTGATGAAACCATGACGGTGAACCCCCGATGACCAGCGAACCCGCCCCCAACTCCAAGACGATGAGCCCCGAGCAGATCAGCCCCGAGACGACCAGCGCGCCCCCCGCGCGGCCCTGGTACGTGTCCGCCATCCTGGCCGTCGCCGCCGTGACCCTGCTGCTGCTGGGCGCCTGGGGCGCCGCGCGGCTGCGCAGCCCCTACCCGTTCTTCGGCACCGCGTACCCGCAGGGCACCAATGCGACGGGCTTCACCGGCACCGTCAGCGACACCCCCACCGCCCCGCCCCGCGCGTTCACGTTCACGCCCGGACAGGGACAGGTCACCGCCGTGTTCTTCGGGTTCACGCACTGCGCCAGCATCTGCCCCCTGACCCTCTCGTACCTGAACAAGGTCCGCGATGCCCTGCCCGACGACCAGAAGGCCCGCTTCCGCATCCTGCTCGTCAGCGTCGACCCCGCCCGCGACACCCCAGGTCGCCTGAACGAGTACGCCTCGTACTTCGGCAAGGAAGGCGTCGGTGTGCACATCCCCGAACCGCAACTGGCGAAAGTCGCCCAGGCGTACGGCGTCGGTTACCAGAAGGCCGACGTCAAGGGCGCCGACTACCAGATCAACCACACCACCGCCACCTACCTCATCGACGCCCAGGGCCACCTGCGCGTCCTGTGGGACTACACCCAGCTCCCCCAGGTCGCCCGCGTCCAGGCGGACCTGCAACACGTCATGGAGACCCAATGAGCGCCACGCCCAGCACCCTCAACCCCACGCTGGCCGACCTCCTCAGCCCCAGCCCAGACCCCCTCTTCCTGATCCCCACCCTGCTCCTCGCCGCCGCGTACGCCTGGGGTTCCCTCCGCGCGCACCGCGAAGGACGCAGTCAGGACTGGCCCGCCTGGAAAGCCGCCCTGTTCGCCCTGGGCATCCTGCTGCTGCTCATCACCACCCAGAGCCGCGCCGCGACCCTCACCCAGAGCAGCATGGCCCTCTACATGACCCGCCTCATGCTCCTCGCCGAAGCCATCCCACCCCTCCTCATCCTCGGCCTACCCCGCCTGCGCCCCGACCCCCGGCGCGGCCCCGGGCGGGTCCTCAACCTCCTCCTCGACCCCTGGGTCGCCCTCGCCCTCTGGACCGCCGTCATCGTCTACTGGAACGTCCCCGCCGGCTTCAACGCCAGCATCGTCAGCAACACCGCCGCCCCCCTCCTCCCCGCCCTGTACCTCCTGAGCAGCCTGCTCGTCTGGAGCGTCATCCTCCGCCCCCTCCCCACCGTGCAACCCGCCGACATCGGCTCACGCGGCTGGTTCGGCCTCCTCGCCGCCCTCCCCATGATGGCCGTCGCCAGCGTCTGGCTCTACAGCCCCCGCGTCCTCTACACCCCCTACGTGAACGCCCTGTGCCTCTGGAACTACACCCCACTCCAGAACCAGCAGATCAGCGGCTGGATCATGATGCTCGCCGGACTCCCCGCCCTCGCCCTCGCGTTCATCCAGCTGTTCGCGTGGCTGATCAAACTGTCCGAAACGCAGGGCATGCCGCCCGCTCGGCCCACGGTCGAGACGCCGGACGCTGAGAACTGAAGTTCGACTGACGACCCCACCCCCCAGCCCCCTACCCCAGAGGGGCAGGGGGGGCTCACGTTGCACTGGGCAAGAGGTTCTACTCGTGCGTTATGCGGGTATCGAGCGGTGACGGGTCCGGCCTCGACGCCATCCTGCCGTGAAGGTGGAAGGCCCGGACGCTGCGCGTCCGACGGCTCGGGGTGATCTGCGGCGGCGGGCCGGGCAGGCAGGTGCGGGCGGCTGATCGACTCTGTCCTTTCTCCTCCCCCCTTGAGGGGGAGGCCGGGTGGGGGGTGGCGGGCCGCGCCCGCCCTCGCGGTTCCTCACAACCCACAGCCCATAGATCAGAGCCCCGCGCGCCCGCCCCCAGCCACCCACCCCACTCCCCACAACCCCCTCCCCCTTCACGGTCCGTCCATTCATTCAGTTGCGGTGGGTGGGGGCTTGTTAGCCTGCGCGCATGTATGACGTGGTGGTGGTGGGTGCGGGGTTGGCGGGTCTGACGGCGGCGCGGGTGTTGTCGCGGGCGGGGGAGCGGGTGCGGGTGCTGGAGGCGGCGCCGGAGGTGGGTGGGCGCGTGCGGTCGCGGTCGGTGGGTGGGTTCGTGCTGGACGCGGGGTATCAGGTGTTGTTCCCGGCGTACCCGGCGGTGCGGCGGCATGTGAATGTAGGGGCGCTGGACTTGGTGGCGATTCCGCCGGGCGCGGTGGTGGTGCGGGGTGCGAAGCGGGAGACGCTGGGGAGTCCGTTCGGGGATCTGGCGGCGTTGCCGGGGACGCTGGCGGCGCGGTCTCTGGGCGTGGCGGATAAGGCGCGGGTGGCGGCGCTGGCGCTGCGGTTGCGCGCACCCGCGCCGTTCGAGTTGCTGCGCGGGCCGGATGAGTCGACGGAGGGGTACCTGCGGCGGCAGGGGTTCAGTGAGGGGGCGTTGGATGCGTTCTTCCGGCCGTTCTTCGGGGGGATCTTCCTGGACCGCAGCCTGGGGACGAGTGCGCGGTTGTTCCGGTATTACTTCCGGATGCTGATGGACGGCGGCGCGGCGCTGCCCTGCGCGGGCATGGGGGCACTGACGGCGCAGTTGGCGGAGGGGCTGGAAGTCAGTGTGAACGTCTCCGTGCAGCGTCTGACGACGCATGCGGGGCACGTGACGGTGCACTCGGCGGCGGGGGAGCTGGAGGCGCGGCAGGTGATCGTGGCGACCGATCCGGGCACCGCGGTCCGGCTGACCGGCGCGGACGTGGCGCGCGGCAGCGTGAGCAGCACGTACCTGCACTACGCGAGTGCCGGGCAGATCGACCGGGAGGCGCGCCTGCTGCTGAACGCCGAGGAGGGTTTCATCAACAACGCCCACTGGCTCAGCAACGCCGTGCCGGGCCGCGCCCCGGCGGGCGGGCACCTGCTGACCGTGACGGTCCTGGGCGAACCGGACCTGGACGACGACGCGCTGGACGCCCGCGTGCGCGGCGAGCTGGGCCGCTGGTACTCACCGGCGCAGGTGCAGGCGTTGCGGACCTTGCTCGTGGAACGTATCCGGCACGCGCAGTACCCGCAGCCGCCCGAGTACGCCGCCGTGCTGCCCGGTCACGCGACGCCCCTGCCGGGCGTGATTATCGCCAGTGAGGCGACCGCCATGAGCGGCATTCAGGGCGCGATGGAAAGCGGTGAGAAGGCCGCTGCGATCGTCCTGAACGACCCGGTCGGCATGAGCCGCCCACGGGGCGGGTGAAGCCCGTGGCGGGCACCGGGGCGCGTCTGGATCATCTGGTGGTGGCAGCCCGTTCACTGCCGGAGGGGCGGGAGTGGTTGGAGGGTCGCCTGCGCGTGCCGCTCCAGCCGGGCGGCGAGCACGAGGTGTTCGGCACGCACAACCTGCTGCTGTCGCTGGGGCCGGACGCGTACCTGGAGGTGATCGCCGTGAATCCGGACGCGCCGCCGCCCGCGCGGGCGCGCTGGTTCGCGCTGGACACGCCGGGCATGCAGGAGCGGCTGTCGCACGGTCCGGCGCTGGTGCACTGGGTGGCGCAGGTGCCGCAGGTTCCGACCGGGCCGGACGCGCTCCCGCTGTCGCGCGGTGAGAACCGCTGGGTGCTGACCGTCCCGCCAGACGGTTCACTGCCGGGGGGCGGGGCCGCGCCGTCCCTGATTCACTGGTTGACGCCGCCGCCGCCCACGCGCCTGCCGGACGTGGGGGTGCGCCTGTCGGGCCTGCGGCTGGGTTCGCCCGAACCGGACGGGCTGCGCGCGGCAATGGACGCCCTGCGGTTCCACGGCGAGGTGGAGGTCGTGGAGGCCCCGCAGGTGGAACTGCACGCCACGCTGGATACGCCGCACGGGCCGGTGGAGCTGTAGGGGTGCCGTGGAGTCGCGTCCGGGAGTCTTGACCCCCACCGTGCGGGGTGCGCCACAATGGGCGTCATGAGCACCCAGACTGCCCGCCCGCCCGTGGATCTCGACTGGAACACGCTGGGATTCAGTTACGTCCGCACCGACGAGCGCTACCTGTCGCACTGGCGGGACGGCGCGTGGGACGCCGGGACGTTGACGCTGGACAACGTGCTGCACATCAGCGAGGGGTCAACGGCGCTGCACTACGGTCAGCAGTGCTTCGAGGGCCTGAAGGCGTACCGCGCGGCGGACGGCAGCATCAACCTCTTCCGCCCGGATCAGAACGCGGCGCGCATGCAGGCCAGCTGCCGCCGCCTCCTGATGCCGGAGGTCAGCACCGAGCAGTTCATCGAGGCGTGCCGTCAGGTCGTGCAGGCCAACGAGCGCTGGCTGCCCCCCTACGGCAGTGGCGGCGCGCTGTACCTGCGCCCGTACGTGATCGGCGTCGGCGACAACATCGGCGTGCGCAGCGCCCCGGAGTTCATCTTCGGCGTGTTTTGCATTCCCGTGGGCGCGTACTTCAAGGGGGGCCTGACGCCGCACAACTTCATGACCAGCGACTTCGACCGCGCCGCGCCGCACGGCACGGGCGCAGCGAAGGTCGGCGGGAACTACGCCGCGAGCCTGATGCCCGGCGCGCAGGCCAAGGAGCGGCACTTCGCGGACGCGATCTACCTCGACCCGGCGACCCACACGAAGATCGAGGAGGTCGGCGCGGCGAACTTCTTCGCCATCACGAATGACGGCGCGACGTTCATCACGCCGAAGTCGCCCAGCATCCTGCCCAGCATCACGAAGTACAGCCTGCTGTGGCTGGCCGAGCATCGCCTGGGCCTGAACGTCGTCGAGGGGGACGTGTTCATCGACCGCCTGGACGAGTACGCCGAGGCAGGCGCGTGCGGCACCGCGGCCGTCATCACGCCCATCGGCGGCATCCAGCACGGCGACACCTTCCACGTGTTCCACAGCGAGACCGAGGTCGGCCCGGTCACCCGCCGCCTGTACGACGAACTGGTCGGCATCCAGTCCGGCGACCGCGAGGCGCCCGAGGGCTGGATCGTCAAGGTGTAACGGCGTAGGACGCAGGAGGCGGCCCGCGCACCGCGAACCGCCTCTCGTGTTTACCGGGAGAGGTGGATGGGCGTGACGGTCGCGGCGGTCAGGCCCAGGGTGGCGTCGGCCTGGGTTTCGGCGGGCGTGTCGCCCCAAGCCTGCATGATCAGGTGCCGGGCGCCGCGTTCGCGGGCGGCGTCGCATGTGGCGCGCAGCAGGGCGTGACGCAGGGTGGTGTGGCGCAGCGCCGGGTGGACGCCGGGACTGCCGATGGTCAGCGTATCGCCGTCCAGCCACGCGCGGCAGACCCCGACGCCCTGCCCGGAGGCGTCCAGCGCGACGTGACCCACGGTGTCGTCCGACCCGTGCGCGCCGGGGATGAGGACGGCGTCGCCCACGAGCGTGTGGCCCAGCCGGTCGGCGTACGTGGCCTGCGCCTGCCGCCGGACGGTCCGGTCCGGCACGGCGGCCAGCGGGAGGATCCGGACCCCCTCTGGGATCGGGGCGTCCGGGGTGGGGAGGGAGCCACGCCAGTCGGTGAACTGACCCGCCTGCCGCCAGCCGAGCCTGCGCAGGGCCTCTCCGGGCAGCAGGGCGTCGTCCGCGTAGGCGCTCAGGAGCGTGCCGGACGCCGAGGCGGCCCGCAGGAGGGTCAGGGCGACCTGGGCCTGTCGGGGGCCGGGGTGGGCACCGCCCAGCACCTCCAGGTCCGCGCGGGGGGTGCGGCGCAGGGCGATCACGCCCGTCCCGTCCGCTGCCGTCCACGCGGAGACCAGCTGCGGCAGCAGGGGACGCAGGTCGTCCGCGCCGCAGCCCAGCAGGTCGGCCAGGGTCGGGAGAGCCAGGTCGGGCGGTGTGGGAGTGGCGGTCGTCACGGGGGCAGCATAGGGGGTGGGAACCGCCTGCCGCGGCGCAGATGAATGGTCCGGCTGGCCCTGAGCATTTCCTTCATGTTCAGTTCCGGTTCCGGTGGCCCCGGAGGGCCGCGGCTAGACTGACCTTCATGAATGAACCGCTTCCGCTGGATCACGGGCACCTGCAGAAACTGGTCACGGCGGACCTCGTGCGCCCGGACCACCTGCTGGGCGCGCATGTCGTCACCGAGAACGGCGTGCCGGGCGTGCGTTTCGGCGTGTGGGCACCCAACGCGCACCACGTGAGTGTCGTCGGGGACTTCAACGGGTACAACGGCTTCGACAACGCCCTGGAACGCCTGGATTTCGGGTACTGGGGAGCGTTCGTGCCGGCCGCCCGACACGGCCAGCGGTACAAGTTCCGTATCACCGGGCCCGACGGCCGCACCGAGGACAAGATGGACCCCTACGGCGCGTTCTTCGAGGTCCGGCCCGCCACGGCCAGCATCGTCTGGGATCAGCCGTTCAGCTGGTCGGACGACGGCTGGATGGCGCACCGCAGCGCAGGCTTTGAGCAGCCCGTCAGCATCTACGAGGTGCACCTGCCGTCCTGGGCGCGCCGTGAGGACGGCTGGTTCCTGAACTACCGCGAGCTCGCGCACCGCCTGGGTGAGTACGTGCAGTTCATGGGGTACACGCACGTGGAACTGCTGGGCGTCATGGAGCATCCCTTCGACGGCTCGTGGGGGTACCAGGTGACCGGGTACTACGCCCCGACCAGCCGCATGGGCAACCCCGAGGACTTCAAGTACCTCGTGAACCACCTGCACAGCCTGGGGATCGGCGTGCTGCTGGACTGGGTGCCGGGGCACTTCCCGACGGACAGTGCGGGCCTCGCGAACTTCGACGGCACGCCCCTGTTCGAGTACGCCGATCCCCGCAAGGGCTTCCATCAGGACTGGAACACGTTCATCTTCGACTACGGCCGCAACGAGGTCGTGATGTTCCTGATCGGCTCGGCGCTGAAGTGGCTGCAGGACTTCCACGTGGACGGCCTGCGCGTGGACGCCGTGGCCAGCATGCTGTACCTGGACTTCTCCCGCACCGAGTGGATCCCGAACGTCCACGGCGGCCGTGAGAACCTGGAAGCCATCGCGTTCCTCAAGCGCCTGAACGAGGTCGTGCACCACATGGCGCCGGGCTGCATGATCATCGCCGAGGAGAGCACCTCGTTCCCCGGCGTGACCACCCCGAGCCCGTTCGGGCTGGGCTTCGACTACAAGTGGGCGATGGGCTGGATGAACGACAACCTCGGGTACTTCGAGAAGGACCCCCTGTGGCGCAAGCATCACCATCATGCGCTGACGTTCTTCAACGTGTACCGCACCAGCGAGAACTATGTTCTTGCGATCAGTCACGACGAGGTCGTCCACCTGAAGAAGAGCATGGTCATGAAGCTGCCCGGCGACTGGTACGCGCAGCGCGCCGGGTACCGCGCGTTCCTGACCCTGATGTGGACCACGCCCGGCAAGAAACTGCTGTTCATGGGGCAGGAGTTCGCGCAGCCCACCGAATGGAACCATGACATCGGCCTGCCCTGGCACCTCGCGGATCACCCGGACCACCGGGGCGTGCTGAACCTCGTGCGGCGCCTGAACGGCCTGTACCGCACCCGCCCGGACTGGCACGTGGCGGACACCAAAGAAGAAGGCATGCTGTGGGTGAACGCGGACGACGTGGAGAACAGCGTGTACGCCTTTATTCGCCGCGATCCGCAGGGAGGCGCGTGGAGTCTCGTCGTGGCGAACCTGACCCCCGTGTACCGGGACCTGTATCCGATCGGCGTGCCACAGGGCGGCACCTACCGCGTCCTGCTGTCCACCGACGACGGGGAGTTCGGTGGGTTCGGCACCCAGCAGCCCGACCTGGACGCCAAGGACGAGGGCTGGCACGGGCAGACGCACCACCTGCGCCTGAACCTCGCGCCGAACAGCGTGCTGGTGCTGACTCCCACAGGTGAGACGATCGTCAGCGACACCCGCTGAATCACACGCGGCTGGGCCCGGGGAGCTGCAGGCCGGGCGAGGGTCACGGGTCGCCCAGGCAGCCGGGTGGGGTGGGGCGTGCTTGAATGCAGCGCGTGACCACTCCGCCCGATCCCCGTTCAGGGACGCCCCGCCCCCGTCCAGCTCCGGACGCCCTGACCGCCGTGAGTTTCCTGCTGCTGGCCCTCCTGGCCGCGCTGCTGCTCTGGCCTCTGCTGGCGGGAGGCGCCGCTCCCAGTCCATACCTCATTGGTGGGTTGCTGCTGGCCCGACTGGGTGTGCAGCTGCTTCGAGCCCGCCGTGATCCGCGGTTGCGCCGCCCGGTCAGCTGGGCGCTGGACCTGCTGATCATCGCGCTGATCTTCAACGTCGCCAGCCGACAACCAGCCTGAGAGCAGAATGCACAGCGGTGTTCAGGTTCGTTGAAGGGACAACGGCACGCCCTTCAATTCCACTTCCAACCACGGTCTGTCTCAGGTGCTCGCTTCGCTCGATTCAGAGGGATCGAGGGATACCCTCGGTACCTCTGAACTCTGCTGGCAGAGGTCAGGAGAGACACCCGCACCACCTCTGAACCGAGTGGACTCGCCGAGCTGCGCAGCAGAGCGAGTGTCCGGATAAGACCCCGGTGGAACGTGGGTTTCTGGGGCGTGTCCCTAGCGCTGGGGTGGGTCGGAACATCGCTGTCAGCGGCGGCGTTGAAGCCGCCTGGACCCTGAATCAGGCGGTCATCGGCCGCGCCACAGAGTACGGACCGGAGCACACCGGCAGCCTGAAGAGGGGCGCTGGGTCGTGATTCATGGTGCGACCGGCAGAACGTGCGGGGATGGGCCGGGCACCGAACTGCACGTCGGGTCAGCGGTGGTGCGCACCACGTGTCCCGCTGGCCGGGCAGGTTTTAACGCTCGCGTCAGGAATGCAGCGCAGAATGCAGCGCGTGATCCTGACCGCCCTGCGCAGCGCGCTGCGTCCCCCACACCGCCTGCATGCCACCTACGAGCGCCTGCTGGGCACGGAGGTGGAGGTCCAGGTCGTGGCCCGCACCGCCGAGCAGGCCCACGCCGCCGAGCACGCCGCCCTGACTGAAATCGAGCGACTGACCCGGATCTTCAACCGCTTCGATCCGGAGAGCGAACTGCGCCGCTGGCAGGCCCGTCCCGGCGACACGCATGTGCCCCTGAGCCTGGAACTCCTGCAGGTGCTGCGCCTCGCCGACCACTGGCGGGCGCACAGCGGCGGCGCCTTCCACGCTGGCGCGGACGCCCTGGCGCAACTGTGGCAGCAGGCCGCCGCGGCCGACACGCTGCCCAGCCCGGACGCGCTGGCGCGGCAGGTCAGCGCGCTGCGCGCCGCCCCGTGGACCCTGCATGCCGACGGCAGCGCCACCCTGCACGCCAGCGGCCCGCTGGGCCTGAACGCCCTGGCCAAGGGCTACATCGTGGACCGCGCCGCACAGGTCGCGTCCCGACACGCCGGGGTGCGCAGCGTCCTGATCAATGCGGGTGGGGACCTGCGCGTGATCGGACCGGCCCGCGTGGAGGTGCTGATCGCCGATCCGTTCACCGCGCAGGACGACGCGCCTCCCGTCGCGCGCATCGGCGTGCGCGAGGCCGCCCTGGCCACCAGCGGGCAGGCTCACCGCGGCTTTCAGGTGCAGGGGCGGCACTACTCGCACGTGCTTGACCCGCGCACGGGCCAGCCGGTTCAGGAGGTGCCGGGCGTGACCGTCACCGCGCCCGAGTGCGTGACGGCCGACGCGCTGGCCACCGTCCTGAGCGTCCTGGAACCGCGTGCCGGTCTGAATCTGCTGTCCAGTCTGCCGGACTGCGAGGCGATGATCGTCACGGCTGACGGGCAGCGGCACGTCTCGCCCGGCTGGACCGGGGTGCCCCTGCCGCGCCGCACGGTCCGGCCTTCCCGGCGCCCCCTGTTAACCGCCCGCTAACCCCCGCGCGGCACGCTGCCCGCAGGAGGATCCACCCCATGACCCACACGCGCCGCACCGTCCTGCACCGACTCGGCCTGACCGCCGCCGCCCTGACCGTCTCCCGCTTCAGCCCCGCCCAGGCCGCCGCCGCCAGCCCCGCCAAGAAATGGCCGACCGGCATGAAGCTCGACGTGACCTTCACGGTCGCCACGAAGGCCAGCGGCCGCGTGAAACGCCCCTACGTCGCCGTGTGGATCGAGGACGAATCCGGGAACACCGTGCGCAACCTGACCGTGTGGGTGCAGCAGTCGCGCATGAATCCCCGCTGGCTGAGCGAACTGCGCCGCTGGTACCGCACCAACGCCGACCTCCTGACCACGGTCAGCAGCGCCACCCGCAACCCCGGCACGTACGCTGTCGCGTGGGACGGCAAGACCGACAAGGGCGCCATGGCCGCGCAGGGCACGTACTACGTGTGCGTGGAGGCCGCCCGCGAGCACGGCCCGTACTCGCTGGTGCGCGAGAAGGTCACGGTGGGCGCCGCGGCGTTCAGGAAGACCCTGACCGCCGACAACGACATCGAGGCGGCCAGTGTCGCTCTCGGCAAAGCCTGAACCCGGTGCGGGTGTGCGGCGGCCCGCCCCGCGCCCCCGCACCCTGAAGGCCCGCACGAACGTCTGGCTGCGCTGGGCGCACACGTACACCAGCATGATCAGCCTGCTGGTCGTGCTGTTCTTCAGCCTGACCGGCATCACCCTGAACCACCCGGACTGGGTGTTCGGTACGGGGGAAGTCACCCGGACCGTGACCGGCACCCTCCCGGGCGGCTGGATCAGGGGCGGGCAACCCGACTGGCTGACCGTCGCCGAGGAACTGCGCGCCCAGCAGGGCCTGAAGGGCCGCGCCAGCGACCCGCGCGCGGACGACCAGCAGGCCGACATCTCCTTCCTGGCGCCCGGCTACAGCGCCGACACCGTCATTGACGTCAAGACCGGCACGTATGAGACCACCATCCTGGAACAGGGCGCCGTGGCCGTCATGAACGACCTGCACAAGGGCCGCGACGCGAGCCCCGCCTGGAAGTGGGTCATTGACGTCAGCGCCGCGTTCCTGGTCGTGATCTCCCTGACGGGCCTGGGCATCCTGCTGTACCTGAAAAAGACCCGCGTGCAGGCCCTGACCGTCATGGGCATCGGGGCCGTCCTGACCGTGCTGCTCGCGTGGCAGGGCAGTCGCTAGCCACGCCCGCACCCTGCCGCCACCCCCTGCCGCGCCGCTCGGCAGGGGGTGGCGTTCTGTCGCGCCGCCCGCACTTGCCCCGGCGGGGCGGCGGGTATGCTGCGCCGCATGACCGATGACCGCCACCGCCGCCCCGAGGACGTCCGCGCCTTCTATGACGCGCACCGCACCGTCCGCCAGTACCAGACGCACGAGGACGGCACGCCCCTGCCCATGCCCGAGGAGCACCTGGACGTGATCCTGCACGCCGCGCAGCGCGCCCCGACCGACGCGACCGCGCAGCTGTACTCCCTGATCCGAATCACGCGGCCCGAACGGCGCGCCCGCGTGGCCGAACTCACCACGAACGCGCACATCGCCACCGCCAGCGAGGCGTTCGTCGTGTGCGCCGACGTGCGCCGCGTCCAGCGTGTGCTGGAGGTCGCCGGGAAGGAAGCGGGCACGTGGCCCGCCATCGCCGTGCACTTCGGCATCGGGGACGCCGTCATGGCGGGCACGAACCTCCTGACCGCCGCCGAGATGCTCGGCTACCAGGGCTGCTGGATCGGCGGCGTGCTGAACGGCTTAGGCGGCATCATCGAGGAACTGAAGCTCCCGCAGGGGGTCCTGCCGTTCGCCGCGCTGACGATCGGCCGCCCCGCCGAGGACGCCCCGTACCGCCCGCGCGTGCCCCGCCCGCTGGTCATCCACACCGACGCGTACCACGAGGCCACCGACGAGGAGATCCGCCACGCCACCGAGATCATGAACCCCATCGCCGCCCGCAACGGGAAACCCGGCGACTGGGCACGCCTGCTCACCATGTACTTCGGGCAGGGAGGCGGCATGGAGAAACGCGAACCCGCCCTCGTGGCCGCCCTGAAGAAACAGGGCCTCTGGTCGGGCGGGGAGTAAGGGGCAGAAGGGGAGGGGCCGCGCACCTTCGTACAATGCGCGGGTGAGCGACCCCAAGCCCGCCCCCACCTACGACCTGACCACCCTGGCCGCCCGCGCGGGCGAGGAGGCCCGCCCCAACCGCGCCGCCGCGCTGGTCGAGCCGATCTACCAGAGCACCGTGTACGCCTTCGCGGACCTGGACGACCTCGACCGCGCCATGAGTGGTGAGGACCCGTCGGCGTTCTACTACCGCAATGGCACCCCGAACGCCGCGACGCTGGAACGCGCCCTGGCGACCCTGGAGGGCACCGAGGCGGCGCTGGTCGCCGGGAGCGGCATGGCGGCGATCAGCGCGGCGCTGCTGGGCGTGCTGAAGGCCGGGGATCACGTGATCACGGACGCGCGGGTGTACGGCGTGACGTACGCGCTGCTCGCCGAGGAATTCCCCCGCCTGGGCATCGAGGTGTCCTTCGTGGACGCCTGCGACCTCAGCGAGGTAGAGGCCGCCTTCCGCGCGAACACCCGCGTCGTGCACGTCGAGAGCCTCACCAACCCGCTGCTGACCGTGCCGGACGTGCCCGCCCTGGCCCGGCTGGCCCACGGGCGCGGCGCGCTGCTGAGCGTGGACAACACCTTCGCCAGTCCCGCCATGTTCCGCCCCGCCGAGCACGGCGCCGATCTGGTCACGCACTCGGTGAGCAAGTACCTCAGCGGGCACTCCACGGCGTTCGGCGGCGTGCTGTGCGCCTCCGCCGAACTGGTCGCGCTGGCCCGCACGCGCCTGCTGCGCCTGGGCGGCACCATCAGCGCCTTCGACGCCTGGATGACCATGCAGGGCCTCAAGACGCTGGGCCTGCGCATGCGCGCCCACAGCGGCAACGCGCAGGCCATCGCGGACGTCCTCGTGAACCACCCGCGCGTGAAGGCCGTGTACCACCCGGGCCTCAGCGACCACCCGCAGTTCCACCTCGCCATGGACCTCTACCCGAACGGTTTCGGCGGGATGCTCAGCGCCGACATCGAGGACGCCCCACGCTTCGTGAAGGCCCTCGCCGGGCGGATTCCGCTGGCCCCGTCCCTGGCGGACGTCGTCACCACGCTGTCCTGGCCGTGGGGCACCTCGCACCGCCCCCTGCCCGAAGCGGAACGCCGCCGCCTGGGCATCACCCCGAACCTGCTGCGCCTGAGCATCGGCATCGAGGACATCGGCGACCTGCTCGGCGACTTCGAACGGGCCCTGGACGAGTAAGCCTGGGGTTCAGGGGCTGGGTGTCCGGGCTGCTGTGACCGTTTCAACGTCACCGCGCTTACCATCACGGCCTCTCATGAAGGCGCACAGTGGCCCGCATGACGACCTCACGCGAAGTGCAACTCGCCGCCCGTCCCGTCGGCGCCCCCAGGGACAGTGACTTCAACCTCGTGGACCTGACCCTGCCCCAGCCCGCTGCCGGGCAGATTCAGGTCCGCAACCTCTACCTGACGGTCGACCCGTACATGCGCGGCCGCATGAACGACGCCAAGAGCTACGCCGCGCCCTTCGCGCTGGGCGAGACCATGACCGGCGGCGCGGTCGGCGTCGTCACGCACAGCGAGGACGCCAGCGTGCCCGTCGGCGCGCACGTCCTGCACGACCAGGGCTGGCGCACCCACGCGAACATCGACGCGCGGCGCGTGAAGGTGCTGCCCGAACTGCCTGGCGTGCCCCTCAGCGCGTACCTGGGCGTGCTCGGCATGCCCGGCCTGACCGCTTACGCGGGCCTGCTGCGCACCGCTGAATTCAAGCCCGGCGACGTGGTGTTCGTGTCCGGCGCCGCCGGAGCCGTGGGCAGCGCCGTCGGGCAGATCGCCCGCCTGAAGGGCGCGTCACGGGTCATCGGCAGCGCGGGCAGCGCCGACAAGGTCCGCCACCTCGTGGACGACCTGCGCTTCGACGCGGCGTTCAACTACAAAGGCGGCCCGGTCGCCGAACAACTGAAAGCTGCCGCGCCGGACGGCATTGACGTGTACTTCGACAACGTCGGCGGCGAGCACCTTGAAGCCGCCATCGGCAGCATGCGCGTTCAGGGCCGCGCCGCCATCTGCGGCATGATCAGCATGTACAACGCCACCGAACCCACCCCCGCGCCCCGCAACCTCGTGCAGATCATCGGCAAGCAGCTCACGCTGCGCGGCTTCCTCGTCACGCCCCACTACGACCTGTTCGACACCTTCGCGCAGGAAGTCGGCGGCTGGATCGCCAGCGGCGAACTGAAATTTGACGAGACTGTCGTCGAGGGCATCGACCAGACGCCCGCCGCGTTCATGGGCCTGCTGCAGGGCCAGAACACCGGGAAGATGATCGTCAAGCTGTAAGACTCCGGTTGAAGGGTTTGTTCAAACCGTTCACTCCGGGCATAGAGGAGAGGGCCGGACACGCTGAGCGTCCGGCCCTCTCTTGCTGGTGTCTGCTTATGCTAGGGCGGCGATGACGGCGTTCGTGAACTCCTCGGTCCCGGCAGTGCCGCCGAGGTCGCGGGTGCGGGGGCCCTCGGTGAGGACCTTGTTCACGGCGTTGTCGAGGCGGCGGGCCGTCTCGTGGTCGCCGATGTGGTCGAGCATCAGGACGGCCGCGAGGATGGTCGCGGTGGGGTTGCTGATGCCCTGACCGGCGATGTCGGGCGCCGAGCCGTGCACGGACTCGAAGATGCCGAACTTGTCGCCGACGTTGCCGCTGGCGGCAATGCCCAGGCCGCCGACCAGACCGGCGGCGAGGTCGGAGAGGATGTCGCCGAACATGTTCGTCATGACCATCACGTCGAACTGCTGGGGGTTGCGCACGAGCTGCATGGCGGCGTTGTCCACGATCATGGTGCTGGTGTTCAGGCCGTCCACGGTCTTGGCGTGGTCGAGGATGGTGTTCAGGAACAGGCCCTGGGTGACGGGCAGCACGTTGGCCTTGTGCACGACCGTGAGGCGCTTGCCACGCTTCATGGCGAGGTCCGCGGCGAACTTGCCGATGCGGTCGCTGGCGTCCTTGGTGATGACGGTGTCGGCGATGGCGGTATCGCCGTAGCGGCGCTCCTGCTCGACGTACAGACCCTGGGTGTTCTCGCGGACGATCACGAGGTCGACGTTCTCGTACGCGCCGGGCACGGGGCGGGTCTTGGTGGGGCGCACGTTGGCGTACAGGCCGTACTTCTGGCGCAGGTGACGGATCGCGCCGAAGAACCCGGCGGGTTTCTCGCCGCTGGGGCTGGTGGCCGCGCCGAACAGGGTGGCGTGGGTGTTCTCGACGGCGTCGTACGTCGCCTGGGGGACGCTGGTGCCGTGGTCGAGGTAGTACTCGTACCCGGCCTCGGCGTGGACGTACTCGGCGTCGAAGCCCGCGGCGTCGAGCACGCGGCGGGTCGCGGGGATCACTTCGTGGCCGATCCCGTCGCCTTCAATCAAGCAGATGCGATATTTCGCCATAACCTGTTCAGTGTAAGCCCAGTTACGACTGCGCGGGTCTGTCCGTCACGTCAGGAGGCGTCACCCGCAGCGTGACGGCGTGCGCGGTCGCCACTGAACTGGAAGCGATTCCGTGTTGGACGGGCTGCACGGAATCACTCCCGAACGCCGGGCGCGCCGCGTTCAGCGGACCCGGAAGGTGCTGCTGCTCGTCACGGGATGCCCGTCCTCCGACAGGATCTTCCAGGCGATCACGTACTGACCGGACTTCAACCTGGGTTTCAGGGTCAGGGCCAGCCGGGCCGCCGCGCCGCTCAGCTTGACGGGCACATTCGCCAGCGCCGCCGAGTCGGCCTTCTCCGCCAGGGCGCGCCGCGCCGCCTCGGCGACCGTCACGCCCGCCGGGACGGCCATCACGCGGAACGTCGAGAAACGCAGTTCCACGGGCTCGCTGAACGCCAGGGTCACGGACTTCGGGGCGGTCACGGTGGCGTTCAGCGCGGGGGTCACGCCCGACACGGCGGTGTGGGCAGAGGCGGCGGACAGGGTCAGGGCAGCCAGCAGGGGCAGGATGTTCTTCATGAGATGACCTCCAGGGTCGGGAAGGGGTAGAGGGGAGGAAGCGGACCTCCCCCCAGAGGAGCACTTACTTGACGGTGGTCCTGCTGGCCGGGCCCTCGGCGGGGTTCGTGTCGTCCCACGCGACGACGCTGCCGTCGCTGTACGTCTGGTAGATCTTCCAGACGACCTCACCGGCCGCCGCCGGGTTCTTCGCCTGGAAGAAGAAGCGGGCGTACTCCATGGGCGCCACGCGGCCCTTCCAGACCACTTCAGTCACGAGGCCAGCCGCGTCCTTCTTCACGGTGCGCGTGAAGCCGGGCGTGACCTGGAAGCGGCTGATCACCACCCCGACGGGCACCACGAGGCGGATCTGGGTGGTGGCGATCTCCTTCTCGGTGGGGACGTTCAGGCGGTACGTCTCACTCTTCCCGGCGGCGGACTCGGTCAGGCCGGTCTCGGTACGGACGGTGGCGTGTGCCCCCGCGACGGACAGGAACAGGGCGGCGGCCAGGGGCAGAACGGTTTTCAGGTTGAACATGGGTAAACTCCAGGGTGGGTCAGGGGACGCCGCAGGCCACGCGGGCGCGGTCGTCGGAAGGTGCGGGGAAGCAGGGGATGTGGGGCATGGTGCGCGCGGGGCCGCCGGGCCGGGTGCCCCATCAATCTGGCAGTGGCAGCTCCGGCGTTGGCGCAGGTCAGGCGTGCGGTGGTGCGCGGGCGTCCGCGTGACGCAGCGCGAACGTGACCGGCCCGGCGGTGCGGGTGGTCACGTGGAGGGCGCGCTGGGCCTGCGGGCTGACGCGAGGCCCGTCGGCGGCGGCCAGCGCAAAACCGGTCGTCAGGCAGAACGGGCAGTGGGGATCACCGTGCGCGTGGTGCGGCGGGGCGTTCGGCGCGGCGTCCGTCAGGTCGTGCCCGTCCGCATGCGCGGCACTTGCCTCAGCCGTGCGGGAAGCAGGTGGGTCGCAGGGGACGCCCGCCACATGGACGTGGGCAGCGGCCTCGGTTGGAGCCTCGTGCCCCCCGGCGACGGTCTGCGTCAGCGTCCCCAGGGTCAGGCCCAGTCCACCCGCGCCGGGGCTGCGGGTCAGGTGCGCCAGGGATGCCAGCACCGCGAGCAGCGCCAGCACCCAGCGGCCCACCCGGATCGGGGCAGGGCGCAGGGGGCGGGGCGGAGCTCGCATCGTGCCGAGCATAGCCCGACCCCCCGGTGAGAATGTCCTGCCGGTCAGCGCGGGAAACTGGACGTGGGCCGTGCCGGGGGACGCTTGCGGTGGAGGATCGCCGCGGCGATCAGGCCGCCCACGAAGCCGAACAGGTGCGCCTCCCACGACACGGCCGGGTTCGCCGGGAGGACGCCCCAGAGGATGCCGCCGTACAGCAGGAACGCCGCGACCGCCACGCCGACCGCCAGTGGGGTGCGTTCCCACCAGCCGACGCCCAGCAGGTACGCGAGCAGCCCGAACACCAGTTCGCTGGCTCCCAGGTGCACGCTGCCGCCCCGACCGAGCAGCCACACGAGTCCGCCGCCGATCAGGACGATCAGCAGCAGTGCCGCCAGGAAGCGCGCGACGCCGCGCAGGGCGCTCATGAACGTCAGGACGGCCAGCGGCACGGTGTTTGCAATGAGGTGCCCGAAGCCCACGTGCAGGAACGGCGCGGTCAGCACGTGCCAGAACGTGCCCGGGGCGCGCGGCTCGATGCCGAACTGGTCCAGCTGCCCCTGGAACACCAGCTGATCGGCGCCCTCCTGCACCCATAGGCCCGCGATCAGGGCGGCGGTGACGGTCGCGGCGCGGCCCAGGCTGGTCGCCGGTCGTGGGGTGCCGGTGGAGCGCGTGAAGGTTTGGCGGGGTGGGGCGCGCATGCCCCAGCATGCCTCACGGGGGCCGGGGCGCGCGTCCATCCTTGGGTGCAGCTCATGTCGGGTCGGCGTAGGCTGCCCGCATGAAAACGCGAACGCTGGGACATAGCGGCCTGACCGTGTCGGTCGTGGGGCTGGGCTGCAACAACTTCGGGGGACGGCTGGATCAGGCGGGCACGACCGCCGTGGTGCGCCGCGCGCTGGACGCGGGCATCACGCTGTTCGACACCGCCGACATCTACGGCAATCGGGGCGGCAGCGAGGAAACCCTGGGCCGCGCGCTGGGCGCCGAGCGGGCGAACATCGTCCTGGCGAGCAAGTTCGGCCTGGACATGGGCGAGGGCCGGGGCGGTGCGCGGCCCGCGTACATCCGCGAGGCGCTGCACGCCAGCCTGCGCCGCCTCGGGACCGATCACCTGGACCTGTACCAGCTGCACCGCCCCGACCCGGAGACGCCCATCGAGGACACGCTGGGCACCCTGAACGACCTGGTGCAGGAGGGCCTGGTGCGCGCCGTCGGCGTGAGCAACATGCCCGCCGCCGACGTGCGCGGGTCGGACGCCCTGGCCCGGCAGCACGGCTGGGCGCGCTTCACGTCCTGCCAGGACGAACACAGCCTGCTCGTGCGGGACGTGGAGGCCGACCTGATTCCCGCCATGCGCGACCTGAACCTGGGCCTGCTGCCGTACTTCCCGCTCGCCAGTGGCCTCCTGACCGGCAAGTACCGCGCCGGGGCCGACCTGCCCGAGGGTGCACGCATCACCGGCAGTCAGAATGCGCAGGACCGCTACCTGAACGAACGGAACTGGGCGGTCGTGGAGGACCTGCGCGCCTTTGCCGAGGGCCGGGGGCACACGCTGCTGGAGCTGGCGTTCAGCTGGCTGCTGTCCTTCGACGTGACGAGCAGCGTGATCGCCGGGGCCACGAAACCCGAGCAGATCGACGCGAACGTGGCCGCCGCCGCATGGACCCTCACGCCCGAGGAGCTGGCCGAGGTGGACCGCATCACCGGTCGCTGACCCGCCCCCCCTCCTCCAGGTGGGAGGGAGCACCCGCCCCACCTCCTACCCACTGCCCACTTCCGGCGCACCGCGCCCTTACCATGCGGGGCGTGAAGTTGCCGATCGAGGACGTCACGGGGGAGGTGCGCGCGGTGCTCGCGGCGCATCCCCTGGTGGTCGTGCAGGCCCCGCCGGGCGCGGGCAAGAGTACGGGGTTGCCGCTGGCGCTGCTGGACGAGCCGTGGCTGGCCGGGCAGGGCGTCGTGATGCTGCAGCCCCGCCGGGTCGCGGCCCGCGCGGTCGCGGCGCGGCTGGCGGAAGGGCTGGGCGAGGAGGTCGGCGGGACGGTCGGGTACCGCGTGCGTTTCGATTCGCGCGTGTCGGCCGCGACGCGGCTGGAGGTCGTGACCGAGGGCATCCTGACCCGCCGCCTGCAACGCGACCCGGAACTCGCGGGCGTGGGGCTGGTGATCCTGGACGAGTTCCACGAGCGCAGCCTGAACGCCGATCTGGCGCTGGCGCTGCTGCGCGAGGTGCAGGGCGCGCTGCGGGACGACCTGCGGGTGCTGGTCATGAGTGCCACGCTGGACCCGGCGCTGCCCGGTCGGCTGGGTGCGCCCCTGGTCGAGAGCGCGGGCCGCGCGTACCCGGTGGAGGTCCGGTACCTGCCGACCGACCCGGTGGGCCGCGTGGAGGATCTGGTGGCGCGGCAGGTGCGCGCCGCGCTGGACGCCGAGCCGGGGGACGTGCTGGCGTTCCTGCCCGGCGTGCGTGAGATCCGCGCGGCCGCCGCGCTGCTGTCAGATGTGGACGCCGTGGTGCTGCCCCTGTACGGCGACCTGCCGGTGCGCGAGCAGGCGCGCGCGCTGCAGCCCGACCCGGATGGGCGGCGCAAGGTGGTCCTGGCGACCAGCATCGCCGAGACGTCCCTGACCATCGACGGCGTGCGCGTCGTGGTGGACGGTGGGCTGAGCCGCACGCAGGCGTTCGACCCGGCGACCGGCCTGACCCGCATGGTCACGGGCCGCGTCACGCGCGACGCCGCGACGCAGCGCGCAGGCCGCGCGGGCCGCACCGCGCCGGGCGTCGCGTACCGCCTCTGGAGTGAACGGACGCAGCCGCTGCTGCCCGCCGCGCGTCCGCCGGAGGTGCTGGACTCGGACCTCGCGCCGCT
This sequence comes from Deinococcus sedimenti, assembly GCF_014648135.1. Classification (NCBI taxonomy): domain Bacteria; kingdom Thermotogati; phylum Deinococcota; class Deinococci; order Deinococcales; family Deinococcaceae; genus Deinococcus; species Deinococcus sedimenti. Next base: position 369,526 of record NZ_BMQN01000002.1, read on the forward strand.
GACGCTGGAACTCGCGCAGTGGGGCGTGACCGACCCCGCGACCCTCCACTGGCTGGACGTGCCCCCGGAACGCCGCGTGCAGACCGCGCGGGGCGTGCTGCGGGACCTCGGCGCGCTGGACGACGCGGGCCGCGTGACGCCGGAGGGCGCGCGCCTGCTGGACTTCCCCACGCACCCGCGCGTCGCGCACCTGCTGACCGCGCCGGGTGACCCCGCGCTGGCGGCGGACGTGGCGGCGCTGCTGGAGGAACGCGACCCCCTGCCCGCCGGATTCGGCGCGGACCTGACCGACCGGGTGCGCGCCCTGCGCTCCTGGCGGTGCAAGGATGGCAGTAGGGGAGACGTCGCCGTGCTGGAGAGGATCGAGCGGCTGTCCCGCCAGTGGCGCACCCTCCTGAAGGTCCGCGCCGACGACCGCGACCCCGACCCGTTCGCGGTGGGCGCGCTGGTCGCCCGCGCGTACCCGGAACGCGCCGCGCTGGCCCGCGAGGAGACCAGTGGCCTGCGCCGGGGCCGCTTCCTTCTCGCGGGCGGTCAGGGCGCCGCGCTGCCCGAGGGCGACGCGCTGGCTGGAGCGCGCGCCCTGGCCGTCGCGCACCTGGACGCCGCGCAGGCGGAGGGGCGCATCTTCCTGGCCGCGCCCCTCGACCCGGCCGCGCTGGACGCCGGGGCCACGTGGGTGGACGCCGTGCGCTGGGACACCCGCACCGGCACCCTCGTCGCGCAGCGGGAACGGCGCTTCGGCGCGCTCGTGCTCGAAGCCCGGCCCCTGCGGGACCTGCCGGCCGCCGCCCGCGTGGACGCCCTGGCCGCCGCGATCCGCGACGAGGGCCTGCACCTCCTGACCTTCAGCCCCGACGCGCAGGCGCTGCGCGACCGCGTGGAGTCCGTGCGGTTCTGGCGGCCTGAGGAAGACTGGCCGGACCTGAGCGACACCGCGCTGCTCGGCACCCTGGAGGACTGGCTGGGACCGCACCTGGACGGCGTGCGCAGCCGCGACGACCTGGGGCGCGTGAACCTCCTCCCGGCCCTGCAGGCGCAATTGCCCTGGCCCCTCCCGGCCCGACTGGACGAGCTGGCCCCCACGCACCTGACCGTCCCCACCGGCAGCCGCATCCGCCTCACGTACCGCCCCGGCGAGGCCCCGATCCTGGCGGTGAAGTTGCAGGAACTGTTCGGCCTGGCCGACACGCCCGCCGTGAACGAGGACCGCACGCCCGTGCTGCTGCACCTGCTGTCGCCCGCCGGGCGGCCCGTGCAGGTCACGCAGGACCTCCGCTCGTTCTGGAACTCCTCGTACTTCGAGGTGCGCAAGGACCTGCGCGGCCGCTACCCCAAACACCCCTGGCCCGACGACCCCTGGACGCACGCCCCCATGAAAGGCACCAAGAAACGCGGCGTGTGATGGGCACGCGCCGGGACGCCCTGACCGCCGCGCTGTACGGCCCGGTCGGGTGGCCCCGCGCCCGGCGGATCGCGGAGCGGCTGCGGCCGCACCTGCCGACCGGCGGGTCGCTGCTGGACCTCGGGGCAGGCACCGGGCACACGGGCGCGCTCCTGGCCCGGCAGGGCTGGGTGGTGACGCTCGCGGACGTGCCGCCGCACCCGGGCGCGTGGGGGCAGCGGCTGATCGCGCAGCCCACCGCGCGGCACCTCGCGCGGCGTTACGGGTTGGTGCGGGTGCTCGCACCGGGGGCGCTGCCGTTCCCGGCCGCGCACTTCGACACGGTGCTGCTGGCCTTCGTGCTGCACCACTGCCCTGACCCGCGGGCGGTGCTGCGCGAGGCCGCGCGGGTTGCCCGGCAGCGGGTCCTCGTGCTGGAGGACGTGAGCGTGGACGGCCAGCGGCCCGGCCCTCTGGCGCGCACCCTGGACGCGCTGGTGAACCTGGAAGTCGGGCACCCCCACGCGCAGCGCAGCCACGCCGACTGGCTGCACCTATTCGAATCGCTGGACCTGACCATCCACGCCGGGGAACGCTGGACCTCGCGGGAACTCGGCGTGCCCACGGGTCACGCGCTGTACCACCTGCGGCCCCCTGGACCCGGTCGGAAAGCTCCGGTGGGGGTGGAATGCCCCCCGAGGCGGCTCACCTGAGGCATCTCCTGGCGTATCGGGCTGCCATGCTGCCCGGTATGCGCCCTGCCGTTCTCACCTGTGCCCTGACCCTGCTCACCCTGACCGGATCCGCCCACGCCGCCGACTACTCGAAGACCGTGTGGAGCATCGCCTCGGGTCAGTCGGGGCAGACCCCACTGATGGACACGAACGTGATGGGCGAGATGGTCATGCGCGCCTGGGTCACGCCGCGCGGCGTGCCGGTGCAGGGCCTGATGTTCATCTACATGCCGAAACTCAGCACCAACCACTGGGCGGTGATGCTGGTCGAACCGCAGGGGCAGGCTGGCGAGTTTTTCGGTGCCCGCACTCTGAAGTTCGTGCGGGCCGCGAAGAAGGACGGCCAGACCGCCAACCTGTACACCCTCGGGGACGGCATGTTCAAGGGCCTGTATCTGATGGACGGGAAGGTGAAGGACAGGAGCGGCAAGATCATGCACATCCTGATGCTGCTCACGCCGCAGATGGCGCAGCAGGAACCCGACCCGGCACAGTTCCTGAAGTGACGCTCAGGTGGGGCGGCGCGCGGTGAACAGGGTACGGGTGAAGGCGTAGTACACGCGCTCGCCGGGGTAGGCGGCGTGGAGGCGTGCGCGGTAGGCGGTCAGGAAGCGCTGCTGGCCGGGTTCATCCAGGCGGCTGAGGTACGGGACGAGGGCGGTGCCTTTCGTCCAGTCGATCAGGCCGTCCGCGCCGTGCAGCACGACCGGGTAGACCCTGCTCAGGGCGATGATGTCCACGCCGCCCAGCGCGTCGAGCAGTTCCGCGTACCGGGCGGGGGGCAGGACGGGGGACGCGCCATGCGCAGTGCCGAAACGGGCGTACCCGCCCAGTTCGTCCTGGAAGTCCAGGGCGGTGTCGGTCAGGAGGCGGTGGCTGGGGTGGTCGTGATTGGCGGGCACCTGCGCGGCCAGCACGCCGCCGGGATTCAGGTGCGTCCACAGGTGCGCGAGGAGCGCGGGGTGGTCCGGCACCCACTGCAGCGAGGCGTTCGCGTGGATCAGGTCGTACATGCCGTCCAGTTCACTGAGGTCGCCCCGGCGGAAGTGGAGGTTGGGGGCCTGCTGCGCCTGTGCCCGCTCCAGCATCTCGGCGCTCTGGTCGAGTCCGGTGACCTGCGCCTGCGGGAAGCGCAGGGCGAGCGTCAGGGTGTGTTCGCCCGTGCCGCAGCCCAGGTCGATGACGCTGGCGTAGGGCTGGTCGGGGATCAGGGCGTGCAGGTCGCGGACGGGGGCGCTGCGGGCTTCGCGGAAGAGGTGGTACTGGTCGGGGTTCCACGTCATAGGTTCAGCGTAGGCGGGTCGCCGGACAGAGTGTGCGTACCTCAGTGGTGACAGAGGGTGGGGCGTGACGGGCCGACCCGCCCGCGTGCCTGACGCCGGGCGGGTCGGCGATCTTCAGCAGGGCTTACAGCAGGCGGGCGAGGGTGCCGCCCAGCAGCATCAGCAGCAGCAGGCTGAGGGTCAGGGTCAGGAGACTGCCGGGTGTGGGGCGGCCGTGCTCGTCCCGGCCCCGCCAGATCACGCGGCCCGTCCGGAGTGCTGCGGCGTGGGCTGCTGCGGGGTCGGGTGCAGGCTGCCCAGCGCGGCCTTCAGGTGCTTGTACACCTCGCGCTGAAGGTCCAGATCCTCGGGCAGTTCGTAGCGCAGCTGCTCCATGGCCTGCATCAGGTGCGCGCCGCCGGGCGTGCGTTCGTGGTCGGGGCGGGCCCAGTCGGGCAGTTCGGGCGTCTGGGTGGGCCTGCGGGCAGCGTCGTCCCAGTCGGCCCAGGTCTTGGGCAGGTCGTACAGGTACCGGCCGATCCCGAAGTGCACCGCGCAGCGTTTCAGGGCGTCCGAGGAGGCGGCCTTCAGGGTGCCCAGGTCGCCTTCCGGGGCCTCGCCGATGTCCTCGCGTGTGACGCCCAGGACGGTCAGGCGGCCCTTCACGGTGGGCTGGCGGGTGCCGGGGATGACTTCGATCTCGAAGGTCCAGGCGTCGGGGCAGATGGCGTCCAGGCGGTCCTGCACCGCGCGGGCGTCGATGTGCGCCAGCATCAGCGCGCGGCTGCGGTCCCGGCTGTAGGCGGCGGGTTTCCACGCCACCATGTGAGCGGGAAACGGGGCCTGAAGTCGTTTCTGAACATCGCTCAGTTTCATGCGTTTAGTTTATAACAGAATGGAATTACGGTCAAGACAGAATGACCCGCCGGTCGGAGGCGGGAGCGAATCGGCGGGAAAGCCCACCCAGCGCAGCTCTGAGCTGTAAGCTCTGGGCGCTGAGAGGGAGTGCCCCGCCCCACTTCCCACGCACCGCCCCCCCCTCCCATCGACAAGGCCACACACCCCTCCCCCCTCGTCCCCTAGCATGCTGAGCATGAGCCGCACGGCCACCGTCACCCGAACCACCAGCGAAACGGACATCACCGTCACGCTCGACCTCGACACCACCACGTACCAGCACCCCCAGACCGGGCACGGCTTCCTGGACCACATGCTCGACGCGCTGGCCCGCCACGCCCGCATCGGCCTGAGCGTCCGCGCGACCGGCGACCTGCACATCGAACCGCACCACCTGATCGAGGACACCGGCATCACCCTCGGACAGGCCCTCACGCAGGCGCTTGGCGACCGCAAGGGCATCGAACGGTACGGCAGCGCCTTCGTGCCCATGGACGAAACGCTGGCGCATGTCGTGCTGGACCTGTCGGGCCGCGCGCACCTCGCCTTCGAACCCGAGACGCTGAACGTCTGGGGCGACGCGGGCGGCATGACCCACTACCATCTGCGGGAATTCCTGCGCGGCCTGTGCAACCACGCCGGGATCACCCTGCACGTCCGCCTCCTCGCGGGCCGCGAGGCGCACCACGTCATCGAGGCCATCGTGAAGGCCGTCGCGCGCGCCCTGCGGGACGCCGTGCAGGTCACCTCCCAGACCATGCCCAGCACCAAGGGCAGCCTGTGAGCACTCCCGCACCTGCCACCGAGGGCCGGCCCGAGGTCCTGCTGCTCGACTACGGCGCCGGGAACGTCCGCAGCGCCGCCAAGGCCCTGGAACGTGCGGGCATGACCGTGCGCGTCAGCAGCGACCCCGCCGACGTGCCCGGCGCGCGCGCGCTGGTCGTGCCCGGACAGGGGCACTTCCGGCAGGTCATGGACGCCTTCGACACCAGCGGCTTCCGCCAGCCCGTCCTGGACGCCGCGCAGGGCGGCACGCCCATCCTGGGCATCTGCGTCGGCATGCAGATGCTGCTGGAAGGCAGCGAGGAAGCGCCCGGCGTGCAGGGCCTCGGCCTGATCCCCGGCACCGTCCTGCGCTTCCCGCCTGATGCGCAGCGGAAGGTGCCGCAGATGGGCTGGAACAGCCTCGATAAGGTCGGCGACAGCCCCCTCCTGAACGACCTCGCGTGCCCGGCGTACGCGTACTTCGTGCACTCCTACTACGTGCCCCTGACTGTCGACGTGGACGCCGGAGCGGTCACCGAGTACGGCGTGCCCTTCTGGGCCGCGTTCAGCCACGGCAACCTGCACGCCACGCAGTTCCACCCGGAAAAGAGCGGCGCGGTGGGCCTCGCCATCCTCGAACGCTTCCGCCGCAACGTCATAGAGAACTGAGGCGTGACGGGCCGGACGGTCACCGTGAACTGCGCCGGAGTGCGGGACGAAGCCGGATTCTGGGCCGCTTACATGCGGGACGTGCCGGACCTCCATCCCGGGTTCGGCCGAAACCTCGCTGCTTTCCGCGACGCGTTGTGGGGGGGCCCCGGCTGGCCCGACGTCGAGGAGATCCGCTTCACGAACTCGGATTCACTCGGTTCTCTGCGGGGCGGCACGTTCATGCCGTGCCTTGAGGAGATCGCGCGCGAGGTCGGTTCCGTGCGGCTCGTATTTTCCTGAGCGCAGGCTGATCGCTGGTCAGCCGGGCCGGGCCACGCTCATCAGGTCGCTGGCCAGTTCAGCCGCGAGCAGGGGCCCGAGCAGGAAGCCCTTGCTGCTCAGGCCGGTCAGCCGCCACGTGCCGCCCTCCTGCGGTCCGGCGTTCAGGCCGGAGAGGCGCGTGCCGGTCCAGTGCCCGGTGACGCGCGCGCCCCGCAGGTCAGTGAGGGCCGCGCCCTTGCCGAGCAGCCACCCCAGCGACGCCAGCGGCAACCCGTCCGGGGTCCAGGTGGGGGAGGGCGTCTCGAAGGTCGCGCCGAGCACCCCGCCGCGCGCATCCGGGGCGAGATACGCGCCGAAACTGAGCGGCACGCGCGTCACCGCACGGTCGAGGGTCAGGAGGGTGCCGCGCCGATGCGTGGCGGCCTCGCCGCGCCACGTGACGCCGACCGAACCGCCGCAGAACACCACGGCGTCCCCGTTCAGGGTGCCCCCGCCCGCCAGCGTCACGGTGCTGGCCGTCCAGCTCTTCGCGCGTCCGGTGACGACCTGCGCGCCGGACGCCTGCACGAGCGCGCGGGTGAAGGCCGGGCCGTCCACCCACCCGCCATCCGGGAGGTGCAGGACGTGCCCCCAGCCGGGCGCCAGAGGTTCCGGCGCGTCTGCTGGGCTGAGCCACGCATGCCTGAGCGCGGCCGGGAGGTTCCGTTCGAAGCGGGCGCGTGCGTGGTCGTCCGGGATGGGCCGCAGCACGCCGGACTGAGCGTGCGGCACCGCGTGCCCCGCCACCTCCAGGTCGCGCAGCAGCGCCCACGTGAAGCGCATGCCGTCCAGCGCGTGGGCGTCCACCCCGCCCGACTGGCCGCGCACCGGGTTGATCAGGGCGCTGGGCACGTCGCTCGCGCGGTGCGCGCCTGCGTCCACGACGGTCACCTGCGCGCCCGCGCGGGCCAGGAAGTACGCCACGCTGGCCCCCGCGATGCCCGCCCCGATCACGACGACGTGCATCAGCCCTTCCGGATCGCGCGCAGGCACTCGCGTTTACCGGGCGCGCCGGGGCGGCGTTCCACGCGCAGCCCGGCGGCCTCCAGCGAGCGGCGCACGTGCCCGGCGGCGCTGTACGTCCCCAGCACGCCCCCCGGCGCCAGTGTGCGGGCCAGTCGCGCCGTGAACTCCGGCGTCCACACGTCCGGATTGCGGCTGGGCGAGAACCCGTCGAGGTACAGCGCCGTCGCCCAGCTTTCGGGCAGGTCGGCGGTCAGGACGTCCGCGAACGTGACGCGCAGGGTCGCGCCGCCCGCCGTGACCTCGATCTCGCCGGAACTCTCCCCGGTTGGCCCACCGTCCGCCTCGGGCCAGGCGTCCAGCAGCGCCCGCCACGCGGGGTGATCCTCGGCCTCGCCGCCGCGGGCCACGTCGCGCAGCAGGGCGCGCGGGGCCGGGTCGAACTCAAACGCGTGGTACACGAGCGGAACTCCGCGCGCCTCGCAGCGGGCCAGGGTCGCGCGGGCGTTCACGCCCACCCCGAAGCCCACCTCCAGCACGCGCGGGGCGGGGTGCTCGTGCGTGCCCGTGCCCTCCAGAAAGACGTGCCGCGCCTGCGACGCCGCGCCGTGCCGCGACCCGTACGCCTCGCCGAACCGGGCGTTCAGGGCGGTGCGCGACCCGTCCGGCGTGACCAGCACGTCACCCTGCTCATCAGCGTAACCTTCACTCATGGGGCGAAGGATACCGGGCGGAGCGACAGGAGGAGCGGGTGGTGGCCACCTGACCGGGTGTACACTGGCGGCACCAAAATTTCTGTTGCCCGCGTGCGTTCGCCGGTCGCTGCCGCCCGTCCCGAAGGGGTGTTCGGGGAAGGAATGGTGATCTTTCGTGCCTCACCGCATTGTGAGTCTGGCCGCGCACAGCGGCACCGGGAAGACGACGCTGGCCGAGGCCCTGCTGCACCGCAGCGGGGTCATTTCGCGCATGGGGCGGGTGGAGGACGGCACGACCCGCAGCGACCACACGGACGCGGAGAAGGCGCACGGGTTCTCGATCCAGACCGGCGTGCTGCGCCTGACCCACGAGGGCACGGACGTGACGGTGCTGGACACGCCGGGCTTCGCGGACTTCGTGCGGGAGATCCGGGGCGGCATCCGCGCGGCGGACAGCGTGCTGGTGCTCGTCAGCGCGGTGGGGGGTGTGGAGGTCGGCACCGAGCGCGCCTGGGCGACCGCCGATCGCTTCGGCATGCCGCGCGTCGTGGTGGTGAACAGGATGGACCGGGACCGGGCGGACTTCTTCGCGGTGCTGGCCGACGTGCGGGCCAGTCTGAAAGGGCCGGTCGTGGCGGCGTTCCTGCCGGTGGGGGAGGGGCCGGACTTCCGGGGCGTGGTGAACGTCCTGACGGGTGAGGTCAGCCCCCCGCAGGACCTCCCGCCCGCCCTGAGCGGCGCGCTGCGCGAGGCGCGGGACGCGCTGCTGGACGCCATCGTCGAGACGGACGACGACCTGATGGGCCGCTACCTGGAGGGCGAACCCATCGGGGACGACGAACTGGAGGCGGCGTACCTGCGGGCCGTTCACGCGGGCACCCTGTATCCGGTGCTGCCCGTCAGTGCCGTGACCGGCGTGGGCCTGGACGCACTGCTGCACCTGATGGTGCGGGGCCTGCGCAGCGCCCGTGAACGCGGCCCGCTGACCGGCGTGGACGGCCAGACCCGCGAGCCCACCCCGGACGCCCCGCTGAGCGCGCGGGTGTGGCGGGTGTCCATCGACCCGTTCGTCGGGAAGGTCGCGTACGTCCGGGTGTGGAGCGGCACGCTGCGCCCCGGCGACACGCTGCGCAACACGTCGCAGGACGTGGACGTGCGCCCCATGCACCTGTACGTCCCGAACGGCAAGGACCTCACCGAGGTGACCGAACTGCCCGCCGGGAGCATCGGCGTGCTGACGAAACTCCCGGACCTGCACGCCGGGGACACCCTCGCCGACCCCGCGCGGCCCATCACGTACGACCCGCTGTGGCTGCCCGACCCCGTGCACACGGTCGCCATTCACCCCGCCACCCGACAGGACGAGGACAAGCTCGGCGCGGCCCTCGCGAAACTGCGCGAGGAGGACCCCACCCTGCACTACGCCCGCGAACCCCAGACGGGCGAGCAGCTGCTGTCCGGCATGGGCGACATGCACCTGGGCATCGCCGTGGAGAAGCTGGCCGCGCAGGGCGTCACCGTGACCACCACCCCGCCCCGCATCCCGTACCGCGAGACCATCCACGCACCCGCCGAGGCGCAGGGCAAACACAGGAAACAGAGCGGCGGGCACGGCCAGTACGGCGACTGCAAGATCCGCATCGAGCCCGGCGAGGGCTTCGCGTTCCGGTCCGCCGTGGTGGGCGGCGCGATTCCCGGCAAGTACATCCCCAGCATCGAGAAGGGCGTGCAGGACGCCATGCAGCGCGGCGCACTCGCCGGGTACCCCATGCAGGACGTGCACGTCACCGTCCTGGACGGCAGCTACCACGACGTGGACAGCAGCGACATCGCCTTCCGCACCGCCGGCAGCCTCGCCCTGAAAAACGCCGTCACGGGCGCCCGCCCCGGCCTGCTGGAACCCGTGATGCAGCTGCGCGTCCGCGCGCCCGCCTCGTTCACCGGCGACCTGATCAGCGACCTGCAGACCCGCCGCGCCCGCGTGCAGGGCATGGACCCCGAGGGGACCGTCATCACCGTCACCGCGCTCGTCCCACAAGCCGAACTCCAGACGTACAGCGCCGACCTGCGCTCGCTGACCGGGGACCGCGGCGCGTTCAGCGTGAAAGCCCACGGGTACCAGCCGGTCCCGGAGCACCTCGCCCGGAAGATCATCGAGGCGCGGCAGGGGGAACTCGCGCAGGCGTGACGGTGCCCGGCATTCTGTCCCCCTGACTGTCCCTGCCCGCCCGGCAGGATGCAGGCGTGATCGGCGCATGAGTCCCCTCCGCTCGTACACCTCCTGCCCCGGCTGTGGTCGCGCCGCCCCCCGGCACGAGGCCCTGACGTTCTGCCCGCTGTGCGGCGCGCGGCTGCTGGGCGCGTGCCCCGGGTGCGGGCAGCCGCTGCGGGACCCGCTGCGCCCGGACTGCCCGCACTGCCACGCCCCGCTGCTGCTCGCGGTCTGCCCCACGGACACCCCCGCCGGGGCGGGCCGCGACCGCACGGCCCGGCGCAACTGACCGTGCTTATACTTCGGAAGATGACCGTGACGCAGGCGGTGGACCTTCCGGCCCTCTGGGCACAGGTGCAGGCGGGCGCGGGCCCGAGAGTGGCGTACCTGCACGGCGCGAGCGGCAGCGGCAAGAGCCACCTCCTGCGGCAGGTGGGGGACGGAGATCACCGCCGCGTCCACCTGAACGCCCCGGACCTGACCGGCACGCTGATCGGGGCACTCCAGGCCCGCCTGACCGGCCGCGACCCGGACGTCCTCGCGTTCCTGCGCGCGGCCCGCCCGGACCTGCCCTGGCCCATGACGGCGCAGCCCCCCACGGGCGACGCGGCGGCCGGACCGCGCGCCCTGGCGGACACCCTGAGCCTGCTGGCGCAGGAGCAGGGCGGCGCGCTGCTGACCGTCGATCACCTGGACCGCGCCGCGCCCGAGGACTTGGACCTGCTGCGGGCCTGCTGGCGCGCGGCGGCGCAGGGCCGCGCCCCCCTGCTGCTGCTGATCGCCGGGCAGACCGAGGTTCCGGAGTTCCTGCAGGACGCCCGCCGGATCGCGGTGCTGAACCCCGGATCGGACGTGCAGGCGCACCCCATGCCGCCACTGGACGACGCTGCCCTGCGGCACCTGCTGCGCGGAACGCTGGGCGCGGTCGACGCGAACCTCGCCCCGTGGCTGCTGGCCCGCGCCGACGGCCTGCCGCTGCACGCGGCCGCGCTGATCGGCCACCTGCGCGCCGGAGGGTTCCTGCGCCCCGTGGGCGGCGCGTGGACCTTCACGCCCCCACCCCGCGCGGACCTGCCCGGCACGCTGGACGCCCTGCTGCGCGCCCGCTGGCACGCCGCGCAGACCGAGGAAGCTATGTGCGACGTGCTGAACCTGCTGGCCCTGAGCGCTGCGCCCCTGACCCTGGGCGACCTGGGCGTCCTGACCGGCCTGGACCGCGCCGCGCTGGACCGCACGCTGGACACCCTGCACGGCGCGGCCCTGATCCACACCGAGGCGCGCGAGGGTGACCTGCACGCCGCCCTGACCCACCCCGGGTTCGCCGCCGTGGGACGGCAGACCCTGACCCCGGCCGAGGACCGCGACCTGCGCGCCCGGCTGGCCCGGCACCACCGCGACCCGCACGAACGCGCCCGGCACGCCCGGCTGGCCGACCTGCCCGGCGCGGACGACCTGACCGAGCAGGCCATGGCAGTGGCCCGCGCGACCGGCGCGCACAGCCTCCTGGCCGAGCACGCGGCCGCCGCGCTGACCCGCACGGACGACCCCGGGAGGCGCGCCCGGCTGCAGGTGGAGCTGGGCCGGGCGCAGCTCGCGCAGGGCCTGAACCGACAGGCCGCCCGGACCCTCGCGGACCTGCCCGACCCGGACGACGCGGCGCGCGAGGCGCACCTGGAAGCCCTGCTGCGCCTCGGCGAGTACCGCGCGGGCCTCGACCTGCTGGCCGCGATGCCCACCCCGCTGAGCGCCCCGCTGGCCGTCCTGCACGCCAGATTCATGTCGGACGCCGGGGACCTGGACGCTGCTGCGCCCCTCCTGGACGCGCTGCTGACCCTGCCCGGCGCCGACCCCGTGCAGGTGCGCTTCGCCCGCGCGCACCACGCCCTGCTGCGCCGCGACCCGCACGCCCTGCACGCCGAGGCCCAGGCGGCCCTGCCCCTGGTGACGACCGACGCGCAGCGCGCCGACCTGCTGAACTACCTCGCGCTGGCCCACACGTGGTTCACGCAGTACGACGACGCCGACCGCACCTACCGCGAGTGCCTGGACGTGCAGCGCCGCAGCGGCCAGGAAGCCCGCATGCAGACCGTGTACGCGAACCTCGGGAACCTGCACCTCGCCCACGCCCGACTGCGCGACGCTCAGGACGCCTACGCCACCGCCCTGAGTCTCGCCCGGACCGGCAGCACCACCCTCATCGAGATGAACGCCCGCGGCATGCTCGGCGTGTCCATGGTCATGGCCGGACAGGAAGCCGGACTGGACCACATGCTCGCCTGGCAGGCCTACTACCGCGAGCACCTGCCCGCCACCGCCCCATTCCTGACGGCGCACACGGCCGCCGCCCTGACCCTGTTCGGCCGGGACGACGAGGCCCGCACCCTGATCGACCTGTACCCACCGGACACCTACCGACCCTTCGGACTGGCGCACCTGATTCTCGCGCAGCTGCACCTCACCTGGGGCGACCTGGACCGCGCCCGCACGGTGCTCGACGACGCGCCCGACTACGCGGGTGACCCCCTGGGCGAGATCGAACGCCTCTCGTACCGCGCGTTGCTCCTGGCCCTGGAAGGCGACCTGAACGGCGCGGAAACGCTGCTGCGCGAGGCACTCGCCCACCCCGGCGCGCCCAGCTACCCCGCCACGCTCGCCATGCTCCACTGGGCCCTCCTGGGCGTCCGGCACCGCCAGCACGCCCCCCAGGACGAACTCCGCGCCCTTGGCGCACAGGTCCACGCGTTCCTGACCACCTCCGGCGGCCTCGGGCACCTGCGCCTCCTCGACCGCCTGTTCCCCGAGGACCGCGCCCAGCGCCACGAGTACCTGGAACCCGCCGCCCCCCACACCCGCCCCGCGTTCCTGCGCACCCTGGGCCACTTCGACCTGGAAGAACACGGCGAGGTCCGCCCCTGGAAGGCCCGTAAGGTCCGCGAACTCCTCGCGCTGCTGCTGTGCGCCCACGTCAGCGACCGCGGCCCCACCGTGCCCCGCGAGACCCTCCAGGACGCCCTGTGGCCCGACCTGCCCGCCCCGCAGGCGGAAGGGAACTTCCGCAAGACCCTCGCCCGCCTGCGTGACGCCCTCGGCACCGCCGCGCACATCGACCGCGCCGGAACCGGCTACGCCCTGAGCGGCCTGCGGTCCGACCTCACCCTGTACCTCAAGGCCCTGCACGACCACGACCTCAGCGCCGCCTGCGCCTGGTACGAGGGGCCCTTCCTGCCCGGCGTGGACCTCCCCGACGTGGACGACCTGCGCGCCGCCCTGCACGCCCGCTGGCGCGCCGCCGCCCTGCAACTCGTGCAGGAAGAGCCCACCCCGCAGGCCACCCGCCTCCTGACGCAACTGCTGCGCGACGATCCCTTCGACCCGGACGCCCTGAGCCTCCTGCCCACGTACCCCGCCGACCCCGACGGCAGCCTGCGCCGCCTGTGCGAGACGCTGCGCGCCCAGCACCTGCGAGAACTCGGCGAGGTCCCCCCCGAAATCGAACGTGCCCTGCACCTGCACGCCTGACCCAGCCCCGCCCCGCGTACCCTGGGGCATGGCGCACCCGTACCACCACGCGATCAGCTCCAGCCGACAGTTCGGCGGGACGCCCGACGAGTACCTGCCCATCCACAACTGGTTCGACCAGACCAAGGCGCACCTGCCGGACGTCCGCCACCGCGCCGTCCTGCACTCCAGCCTGGGCATCTTCCTGTGCGAACAGGTCTTCGGGACGACCCTGACCCTCAGCACCGGCAAGAAGGTCCCCGTGCGATTGATCGGCGAGCAGCACGTCCGCGAGGACATGGGCGGCGAGATTCCCACCGTGCAGGACTGGCTGGGCGACCTGCCCCTGCGCCCCTGGATGGCCCGCGGCGCCGCCCGCCTGAGCGAACAGGAGGACGGACCGTGAGTGTCTTCCCGCAGGGGTTCACCCGCCGCCTGCAGCGCGCCGGGGTGACCCGCGTGCAGTTCGCATACCACTGGCACAGCGACGAAATGCAGCTGGAACTGGAGGTGCTCGGCGAAGACGGGCAGGCGCTGACCCTGCCGCCGGAACTGCAAGGGGAGATCCGGGAGGGGATTTACAGGGCAGATCTCGGTGGGTATCGCACGTACCTGTGGGACCTCGCCAGCGGTGAGGTGGTCCCGTTCGGGCAGCTGACGTACCTGACGGGCGACAGTCAGGACGGCACCTATCAGGTGACCTTCACTGGCGACCCGCAGGAGACACTAGCGGCCCACAGCACCCCCGGCCCGACGCGGGAACAGGTGGACGCCTGGGTGACCTCGCCCGACCCGCAGGTCCGCGCGGCGGTTGCCGGGAACCGGTCCGTGCCGGACGACTGGGTCACGCCGCTGCACGGGGAACTGGACCCGTCCGTCGCCTGGGCCATGCGTGACCGACCACGGCGCACCCTGTCACTGTCGAAACAGCAGACGGAGGCTGGGAACCCCGCCACCCTGCCCCGCACGCTGGACACCCTGGCCCGCAGTCAGTGGGCGCAGGTGCGCCGCGCGGTCGCCGCGAACCCCAGCACACCGGGCCGCACCCTGACCGACCTAGCGGGGGACCCCGAATGGCGCGTCCGGATTGCGGTCCTCAACAACCCGTCGGTGGGCGAGGACGTGCGCTCGGCGCTGCTGACGTTCTTCAGGGGAGCAGGCGTGAACCTGCGCCGCACTGCAGCCCGGGACGAACCTGTCCCACCGGACCTGCTGAACACGTACGCCGCCGACCCGGACCCGACCGTCCGCGCCGCCGTCATGGACCGCGCCGACCTGCCTGCCGCCCTGCTGGACCACCTGAAGGCCGACCCGCATCCGCTGGTGCAGGAAGCCCGCGGGTATCGCAGGGACAAGACTGGCGAGGCTCCCTTCGATTCGTCCTGGCCGCCCGAGGAGCAGTGGCGGGTGATCCAGACTGCTGAGGAGGACCGCTGGGGGCGCAATGCCATCTGGTCGCTGGCACAGGCACCCAACCTGCTACCAGAGGTGCGCGACGTGCTGCGGACGCAGCCGGGTGCGTTCGCGGCCCTGCTGAAACGCGACGACCTGACCGATGCGGAGCTGATGAACATGCTCGGGTATGGCTCCCTGCCGGTCTGGGCGCTGCCCATCCGGCCACTCGCGGCAGAGTTCTTCCAGAAGCTACTGCCCAAACTGGGTGAGTACGAACAGGGCGAACTCGCCGAACGTCCGGACCTGCCGCCCGACGTACGGGACACGCTCCTGAATTCAAACAACGTGGAAGTCCAGCTAAACATGGCCCAGAAAGCGCCGCTGGACGAGCCTCTGGCCCACCGCCTCGCCAGTGACCCAGAAGCCTGGGTTGCTAGGGCATTACTGGAAAACCCGACGTTGCCGCCTGCCGTAGCACGCGAGGTGTTGGCCCGCCTGGGACCGGACACACTCAACCCGTACATTCACACGAAGGAACCACTGCCGCCCGACCTGCTGGGCGTGTACGCCGAGGTCGCCACCGGGGACGTGCTGCTGAACCTCGCCGCCAATCCGGTCACGCCACCCCTGCCGATCATCGAGCAGTTGCGGGCGTTGGGGCCGGACGCGCTCCCGACCCTGCTGACCGACCCGACCACCCCACCTGGGATGCTGGCGCGGTTGGTGGGCACCGCGCACGACCTCCTGCTCGTGCATCACCCGAACTTCAACGCCGACCACCTGCGTGCCCTGATCACGCAGAGCATCCGCTCACCCCGCTTCTGGAACGCTTTCGGAGAGGAGGAGCGGCGCAACAGCGTACTGATTCACGCCATGCTCTCCTCACCGTTCATGACCCCCGACCTGTGGGACACGCTGGTATCGGTGCCGCACTTGGACTGGCAGCAGCGGGCCATGGTCGCTGCCCGCCCGGACCTGCCCGAGTTCATCGCGCGCCGACTCAAGGACGACCCCGTGCAGACCGTCGCGCGGGCGGTGCGGCGGGACCTCTGGCCGGACCCGTAGCCGTTCAGGGTCCCATGCCCGGGAAGGTCTCCCGGATGACCCGGCCGTTGTGGAAGGTGGTGACCTGATCGCCCCGGCCCGGCGCGCCGATGACCGTCCAGGTGGGGGCGCGCCGCAGGGTGTCCACGTCGGTCAGGGGTTCGTCGGGCGGGCCGCGCAGCCACAGGAGTTGCGTGGCGCTCAGGCCGACGCTGGAGGCGCGGGGCTGGCTGCTGAGGCGCTGCACGTCACGGGGTGGGGGCGTGAAGCTCAGCGTGCGGTTCAAGCGAGCCTCGTCCACGAAGGCGAAACGGAAGGTCGCGCAGGAATTTACCTCCAGTCCCTGCCACCAGCGGGGGAGAGGCCCGTTCCCGCTGCTGCCTGAGACGGGTTCCACCGGTCCCCGTGGTTCGAGCGTGAGGATGATGGCCTGCGGCGTTCTCTGCTCGCGGACGTGTCCTTTCACGCCGATTTCAACCTCGCGCGGGCCGGTCTGTTCGACCTGCGTGACCCGGACCGGGGTGCTCAGCGGCACGGCGTACTCGATGGTGCCGTTGCCCCGGACGCAGCGCAGCGGGCCGCCACCGTACACCCAGGCGTCCCGTCCGGCCATTCGCGCCAGTTCCGGCGGGAGCGTCGGGGGCGGAGCGTGGCAGGCGACCAGTAGGAGCAGGGCAGGCCAGGGGCGCATCGTCCAGGCATACCACCTCGTGTCCCGGGGCGCGTCCCACTTTGGGTGCGGCGCGGCGTAGCATCCGGGGCATGACTGAACTCGCCCGCCTGATTGCCGATCTGCGTTCCGATACCGTCACAACCCCCACGCCTGCCATGCGCGAGGCGATGGCGCAGGCGCCGGTGGGCGATGACGTGTACGGCGAGGACCCGACCGTGAACGAGTTGCAGGCGGAGGTGGCGCGCCTGACCGGGCACGAGGCGGGGCTGTTCATGCCGTCGGGGACGATGACGAATCAGGTGGCGATCGCGCTGCACACCCGCCGGGGCGAGGAGGTCATCTGCGCGGAGGGGTCGCACATCTACGAGTGGGAGCTGGGCATGATGGCGACCTTCAGTGGCGTGGTGCCGCGCTTCGTGCCCGCGCCGCTGGGTGTGCCCGCCCCGGAGGACGTGCGCGCCGCGATCCGCCGCAGCATCCACCAGTCCCCGAGCGGGCTGATCAGCCTGGAGAACACGCACAACAAGGCGGGTGGGACGGTGATCCCGCTGGACGTGCTGGCTGGGATTCGCGCGGTGGCGACCGAGGAGGGCCTGCCGCTGCATCTGGACGGCGCGCGGGTGGTGAATGCGGCGGTGGCGCTGGGGGTGCCGCTGCGGGACGTGACGGGGATGTTCGACACGGTCAGCGTGTGCCTCAGCAAGGGCCTGGGTGCGCCGGTGGGCAGTGTGCTGGTCGGCAGCGCCGCCCAGATGCGGCAGGCGCACCGCTACCGCAAGATGATGGGCGGCGGCATGCGGCAGGCGGGCGTGCTGGCGGCGGCGGCGCTCGTGGCCCTACGCGAGGGGCCCGCGCGGCTGGCGGAGGATCACCGCCGCACCCGTGAACTGGCCCACGCCCTCGTGAACGCGGGTTTTGACGTGAACCTGACGGCCGTGCAGACGAATATCATCTACGCCACCGTGCCCGACGCGGCGGCTCACGCGGCCCGCTGGAGCGAGCAGGGCGTCCTGTGCAACGCGCTCGGGCCGGACAGTGTCCGCTTCGTGCTGCACCATCAGGTGGACGACGAGGCGCTGGCGGGCGCGATCCGCGTGCTGACGGCCTGACGCGTGGCGTGGGGCGCGCCTCAACTTTCCGTTGACGCGCCTGTCGGCCCGTGCGCGGTAGGCTCGGGGGCATGACCGTTCCAGAGCCTGTCGCGCCCAGTGTGCCGCCCGTTCCGCCTGCCGATCCTGCCGGGGTGCGGGCGGTCAGTGGGAACCGCGCGGCGCTGACGCTGCTGGTCGTGCAGAACGTGGTGTCGGCGGTGCTAATGGGTGTGGGGGCGCCGCTGGGGCTGGCGCTGCTGGGGGCGTTCGCGGTGGTGGTGCTCGTGGCGTTCACGGCGTTCCGGAACACGATGAATGCGCTGCTGCGGGATTCGCGCTGGCGGACGCCGCCCGCATGGGGCGTGGCGCTGGCGGCGTTCGCGCTGGCGTTCCTGGCGTCGCGGGCGTTCGTGCTGGCGTTCGTGACGCTGGTGCCGTCGTCCGCGAACGCGGTGCCGCAGTTCCTCAGTCAGGGGGCGGACGTGTGGGTGCTACTCCTCGCGGCGGGCCTCCTGATCCCCTTCGCGGAGGAGGTCGCCTTCCGGGGTCTGCTGATGCGCGGGCACGAGCGGGCGGCGGGGTTCACGGTCGCGGCGGTCACGAGCACGCTGGTGTTCTCGCTGGCGCACGGCGTACCGGCCAGCGTGGTGGGGATCATCCCGCTGGCGTACGTGTTGGCGCGCGTCGTGCAGCACACGGGCAGCCTGTGGAACGGCGTGATCGTGCACGCGCTGAACAACACCATCGCGGTGGGGCTGGGCACCCTGCTGGCGGGTCGCCTCCCGTCCGACCCGGAGCGGGCGACCGAACTGCTGAAGAACGAGGCGCTGCGCCTGCCGATCGCCGGGGGTGCGGCGCTGTTCGGGACGGTGGTGCTCGTCGTGCTGCACCTGTGGCTGACCCCGAAGGCGGACCCGCAGGAGCGCAGCGCGCCCGGCCCGTGGCTGAGCGGCGCGTTCGTGATCATGCTGCTGTTCGGCCTGAGTGCGGGGGCGCTGACCCTGCCGGGCGTGGCGCAGTGGGTCACGGACCTGCGCGGCGCGCTGCGATGACCGACCCGGCCCGGCAGGGCCTGTGGGCGCGCGTGCGGGCGTTCGCGCGGCACCTGAAGGCGGAACTGCTCGCCCTGAGCCTCGCGGCCCGCGACCCGCGCAGCCCCTGGTACGCGCGGGCGTGGGCGCTGCTGGTCCTCGCGTACGCGCTGAGCCCCATCGACCTGATCCCGGACTTCATCCCGGTGCTGGGGCAGCTGGACGACCTGCTGCTCGTCCCGGCGGGGCTGTGGGTGGCGCTGCGCCTGATCCCGCCAGAGGTGCTCGTGGACGCCCGGCGCGAGGCGGCGACCCACCCACAGAAACTGGCCCGCAGCGCGCTGGGCGCGGCGCTGATCGTGCTGGTGTACGTGGCCCTGGTCGTGCTGGCGTGGGCGTGGTGGCGCGCCCGCAGCGGCTGATAAGGGCTCCGGTTGAAAGGTTTGCAAAAACTTTCAACCCGAGCGGATGCGACTCGCAGAGCTGCGCAGCAAAGCGGGTTCCGGGCGTGGAGTTGGCAACCCGGTGTGGTTCCGGGTGGTTAACGAAACAGACGGAATCCGTATGACAGGCGGAGGTTGACGGGCGGACCGGCAGGGCATCCGACTCCGGCACACGGCCGGGGGAGCGGGTAGCATGCTCCGGATGGCCCGTTCCCGCCCGACTGCCCCTCCCGCCCCTGTTCCCGAGGCGCCGCTGCCCGCCTCGATCCTGGCCGGGCCGCGCCTGTTCGCCCGCGCGCTGGCCCCCACCGAGCCGCTCGCGTGGCGGTACCTGGGTGTGGTGGCGGTCGCGGCGGTGCTGTCCGGAGGGGCATACGCGGCGCTGGTCCGCCCGGCGGTGAACCTCGCGGCCGAGGTGGCGGGCGGCGCGTCCCCGCTCGCATCACACGCGCTGAACGTGATCGGCGGGGCGTTCCTGTCCATGTTCACATTCGGGCTGATGTGGGGCCTGGGTCTGCTCGGTGCGGGCCGCGCGGGGCGCCCGGCGGAGGTGTTCGGCGCGACCTTCGCGCTGCTGCCGCCCCTGTACGTGCTCGTGATCGTCCTGAGCTTCCTGATTCCGGACGGCGCGTGGCGCCCGGCGGCGGACGCGCTGGCGGCGGTGGGCAAGGACCCGAACGCGGCGCAGCGGCTGGGGCTGGCGGGTCTGAAGACCACCTCGGCGGCGTTCCTGCTGCTCGTGGTTACGCTGGTGGCGCCGCTGGTGCAGTCCGGGCTGGCGTTCGTGGCGTTCCGCGAACTGACGGGCCGGGCGGGCCGCGCGGCGCTGGGCGCGCTGCTGCCACTGCTGCCCGCGCTGACGGTGGGGTTCATCGCGCTGGCGCCCGTGCTCCTGGCCCGCTGAACGGGAACCGCCCCGCGGGTGGGCGGGGCGGGGAAGAGGTGGGATCAGGTCAGAACACGCTCTTGGCTGGGTCCCACAGGCGCCACAGTTCGTACAGGCCGATCAGGAGGTGCAGGACAACTTTCGCGGCGATCCCGGCCAGCAGGCCGATCAGGGTGCCCCAGGCGCTGCGCAGCGCGTCCATGGGCGCCTTGCGCACGATCAGCAACTCGGCGGTCAGGGCGCCCAGCAGCGGCCCGACGATCAGGCCGAACGGGATGATCGGCAGGATGCCCACGATTCCGCCGATGATGGCGCCCCACACGGCCTGTTTGCTGCCGCCGTACTTGCGGGCGCCCCAGGCGGAGGCGACGTTGTCGATCATGCCGATCAGGACCGTGATGACCCCGAAGGTCATCAGGAACGGCAGGTCCGGCCAGGGCTGGAAGCCGTCGACCAGGGTGGCGGCGACGCTGCCGATGAAGATGATGGCGGTGGCGGGCAGGGCGGGCACGAAGGTGCCGATCATGCCGATTACCCACGCGACGAGGAAGATCAGGAACGCGAGACTCACGCGCCTCAGTACGCCACACGCGGCGCGTTCGTTCCCAGGGCGGCCGTCCCGCGTGGTGGGCACAACAGAAGAAACCCCCACCGAAGTGGGGGTGTTTGGTTGCAGGGACAGGATTTGAACCTGCGACCTCCGGGTTATGAGCCCGACGAGCTACCAGACTGCTCTACCCTGCGTTACTCTGGTTCTTCTTTTCGCTCTTTCTTCGCGTTGCCGCGTTCAGTGCTCAGGAATAGTATCTCCCGTTTCCGGATCTGTCAACACCTGCGTGCCGGTCCTCCACTGTCCATCAAGGATTGGCGGGCACAGCGACAGTCCACCCCGGGACGGGAAAGGTACGCTGGGCAGCGTGACCACGCCCGAGCCGACCGACCTGCCCACCCGTAAACTGCGGCACATCGAGGCTTGCCTGCGCCCCGACAGTCAGTACGCGCGGCAGACCACCGGGCTGGAGGACGTGCCCTGGCCGTACCGGGCCCTGCCGGAACGCAACCTGGAGGACGTGGACCTGCGCACCACCTTCCTGGGCCGCCCTCTGGCCGCGCCGGTCCTGATCGGCGCGATGACCGGCGGGGCCGAGGCGGCGGGCCGCATCAACCGTAACCTCGCCGTGGCGGCGCAGCGGCTGGGGATCGGCATGATGCTCGGCTCGCAGCGCGTGATGCTGGAACGCCCGGAGGCCGCCGCGTCCTTCCAGGTGCGGGACGTCGCGCCGGACATTCCCCTGATCGGGAATCTGGGCGGCGCGCAGTTCCTCCTCGGCTACGGTCCCGAGCAGGCCCGGCGCGCGGTGCGGGAAGTCGGGGCGGACGCGCTGGCCATTCACGTGAATCCGTTACAGGAGGCCATGCAGGTCGGTGGGGACACCCGCTGGGCGGGGTTGCGGGACCGGCTGGCCGAGGTGCTACTCGAACTGGACTTCCCGGTGATCCTCAAGGAGGTCGGGCACGGCCTGGACTCGGCGTCGGCGGCCCTGGCGGCCCCACTGGGGTTCGCGGCGCTGGACGTGGCCGGGGCGGGTGGGACCAGCTGGGCGCGCGTGGAGCAGATCGTGCAGTTCGGCGAGGTCCGCACGCCCGACCTGTGCGACCTGGGCGTGCCGACCGCGCAGGCGCTGCGGGACGCGCGACTGGCCGCGCCGGGCGTGCCGCTGATCGCGTCGGGCGGCATCCGCACGGGCCTAGACGCCGCGCGCGCCCTGTGCCTGGGAGCCGGGGTGGTCGCGGTGGCCCGCCCGCTGCTGGAACCTGCCCTGGCGAGCGCCGAGGCGGCCGAGGCGTGGCTGGCGAACTTCATCCATGAGCTGCGGGTGGCGCTGTTCGTGGGCGGTTACGCGGGCGTGACCGAACTGCGCTGCTGAACGACCCGCACCGAGGCGCGCAGGGCAGGAAAGGAGAGCGGCGCCGTGCGGGTGTACGATCCGGACGACGGCCGTTCTTTCCCCGTCCGCTGGAGGCCCCATGCCCTTCACCTGTTGTCTCCGTCCCATGTCTGCCCGGTGGTCTGTCCGGAGCTGGTCCGGGCGGTGTTGAGGTGGCGGCGCGGGTCTGGTGGGCGGCCCTGCTGCTGGGCGGCTGCGTCGGCCTGTCACTGGAGTCCGGCGTGAACAGGCTGCCGGTCCCGCTGAGTCAGGCGCGCACCTGGGGGTACCAGCTCACCGGGTACGGCAGGGACCGGTTGTCACGCGTGACGGCCTCACCGTTCGACGTGGTCGTGGTCGACACCATGGATGACGATGGTCAGCCCTGGCCCGCCCCGGAGGTCGCGCGTGCCGCCCGCGCGCACGTCCTGCTGGGCTACCTGAGCGTCGGCGCGGCCGAGGAGTACCGCCCGTACTGGCAGCCCGGCTGGCGCCACGGAATCCCCGCGTGGCTGCTGAACGAACAGCCCGACTGGCCCGGCAACTACGACGTGGCCTACTGGGACGCCGACTGGCAGGCGCTGACGCTGCGCGAACTGGACCGCGTGATCGACCAGGGCTTCACCGGCGCGTACCTGGACCTGATCGACGCCTACGAACAGCACCCGGACCGGCCCGCTGCCCGCGCCGAGATGGTGGGGTGGGTGTGCCGCCTCGCCGCGCACGCCCGCGCCCGCCGCGCCGGGTTCCTGATCGTCCCGCAGAACGCCGCCGAACTCATCCGCGACCCCCTCTACGCCCCCTGCGTGGACGCTCTGGGCAGCGAGGAAACCTACGTGTACGCCATGAACCGGCCCACCGAGGCCGCCCGCCGCGACGCTCTGCTCGCCGACTACGCCCTGTGGAAGGCCGCCGGGAAACCCGTGTTCACCGTGGACTACGCCGACCAGCCCGACCTGATCGGGCGCACGTACGCCCAGGCCCGCGCCCAGGGCCTCATCCCCTACGTCACCGTCCGCGAAGCTGACCGCCTCACCCCGGGTCAGTAGAGGAGGGGAGCCGGCGCTTAAATCTCCGGTTCCCCTCCAACTCGCTCCGCTCGGGTGAAACGGACCTCGCAGACCGTTCCACCGGAGAGATCACATGTTGTGCAGGACGTTCATGATGTCGCCGTCCTTCATGACGTACTCCTTGCCTTCGGTCCGCACCCAGCCCTTGCTCTTGGCGTTCGCCCAGCCGCCGGCCTCGACCATCTTGTCCCACTCGATGACCTCGGCGCGGATGAAGCCGCGTTCCAGGTCGCTGTGGATCTCCCCGGCGGCCTCCGGGGCCTTCTCGCCGCGGCGGATCGTCCAGGCGCGCACTTCCTTCTCGCCGCTCGTGATGAACGTGATCAGGCCCAGCGTGTCGTACCCGACCGTGACGAGCTGGTCCAGGCCGCTCTCCTGCACGCCCAGTTCCTCCAGGAACGCGCGGGCCTCGTCCTCTGGCATCTCGGCCAGTTCACCCTCGATCTGCGCGCTGATCTTCACGACCTGCGCGCCCTCGGCGGCGGCGTACTCGCGCACCCGCTGCACGTACTCGTTGTCCTCGGTCAGGTTGTCCTCGCCGACGTTCGCGACGTAGATCACGGGTTTGGTGGTGATCAGCCCGAACTCCTTGGGGATGGGCGCGTCGTACGTCCCGGCGCGGGCGGGTTTGCCCTCGGACAGCACGGCGATGATCTGCTCGGCCAGTTCCGCCTGCTCCTTGGCGTCCTTGTCGTTCCCCTTGGCTTTCTTCTGGAGGTTCTGGAGGCGTTTTTCCAGGCCGCCCAGGTCCGCGAGGATCAGTTCGGTGTTGATCGTCTCGATGTCGTCGATGGGGTCCACGCGGCCCGCGACGTGAATGACGTTCCCATCTTCGAAGCAGCGGACGACGTGCGCGATGGCGTCCACCTCGCGGATGTTCGCCAGGAACTGGTTCCCCAGGCCCTCGCCCTTACTGGCGCCCTTCACGAGGCCCGCGATGTCCACGAACTCCACGAACGTCGGGATGATCGGCGGGACGCGCTCACCCTTCGTGAACACGCGGCTCAGCGCGGCGAGGCGCTCGTCCGGGACGGTCACGCGACCCACGTTCGGTTCGATCGTCGCGAACGGGTAGTTCGCCGCGAGCGCCCCGGCGCGCGTGATGGCGTTGAACAGCGTGCTTTTGCCCACGTTGGGCAGACCGACGATACCAATAGCAAGACCCATACAGACTCCTTCCACGCGCCACTTGGCACGGCGCGGCAACCCTGACAGTGTACAGGGCCGCGCCCGCCCCGGCACCTGCTGCCCGGTCCGCCTGCTACATGTCCGGTGTCTCGCGTCCTGCGGCGCTGCCCGGCACGAAAACACCCCTGCCAGGGCAGGGGCGTGGGTGGGTGGATTAGGTTGCACGGTCCGCCAGAGGCCCGGGGTTTGACCGCACCGGGCGTCATTGGATCAGGTGCAACGCGCCCAGTGTCTCCGCATGGCCGCGTTCGATTTGTAGCTCTTCTGGCAGTATGGGTCGTTGTTAAACCCTCGTCCAAGGTCAGGATGAGACCCCCGGGCCATGGTGTTCAGCGGGCCATGAGGGGCCGGTCGAGCGTGTCGCAGGCGACGCCGTCGTGGTTGAGGTCGCGGCTGCCGGAGTAGGCCGCCTCGGTGCGGCGCAGGCCCTTCAGTCCAAGTGGCACGAGCTGTCGGCAGTCTCCGCTGACGTTCACGGTTGTCCGGAGGACCCAGCCGCGCCTGGGTCCCTGCTGCACGTCGCACCACAGGGCGAAGCAGCGGCGCAGGTCGAGGCGGGTGCCAGCGGGCAGGGAGCGCAGCGGCGCGCTGGTCTGGTTCGGTACGGGGTAGAGCGTGGCGGCCGGGACGACCCAGGCGGGTGTGGCGAGCGCCACGCCGCTCAGCATCAGCGGCAACAGGAGGCGGGTCAGGCGGGGCATGGTCCCGCTCAGTGTACCGGGCACGGTGAACGCCTCCCTTCACCCGAGGGGGGGGAGGCGCAGGGCGGTGCTGGGCTTACTGGTAGTCGACGCTGAGGATCTCGAACTCGGCGCTGCCCTTGGGGAGCTGCACGGTGACCTTCTCCCCGGCGCGGCGGCCGGCGAGGGCCTTGCCGATGGGGCTGGCGTCGCTGATCTTGCCGTTCAGGACGTCCACCTCGTACGTGCCGACCAGCTCGAACTGGTGCTCCTTGCCCTTCGCGTCACGCACGCGAACCTTGGCGCCCAGCCCGGCGCCTCCGGTGGCGTCCTCTTCGATGATCAGGGCGCGTTCCAGCTGACGTTCGAGTTCGGAGATGCGGGCCTCGTTCTCGCTCTGCTGCATGCGGGCCTCGTCGTACGCGGCGCTTTCTCGCAGGTCGCCGTCCTCGATGGCGCGGCCCATGTTCTCGGAGATCTCCTCGCGTTTGGTGGTCTTCAGGAAGTGCAGGGTTTCGACCAGTTTGTCGTACCCGCGCTGGGTCATCGTGATGCGATCCTTCGTCATAGACAGTCAAGTATAGGCGGTTTCCGGTGGTGGCGAGGTGGAACCTGACCGGTCGTTCCGGCCGGCAACATGAAGGTCACCCTGCCGTTTCCCCATGTGACGGCGCTACGGAGCCCGTACCCTCCGGGACATGACACGAGACGACGCGAGCGACTACGCCCCCGAGGGCGAGATCCGGGACGACGGCACCACCGGCGAACTGCTGAACGACAAGATGGCAGCCGAGGATCTGCTGCGCGGCGCCGCCAGTGCCGAGAGCAGCAACCCGAACGACCAGCCGGGTTTTCAGGACGGCGTACTGGGCGGCAGTGACTTCGAGGACCGCCAGGGCACCCCGAACAACGACGGGGACAGCGACCTCGAAGGCCGCGCGGCAGGCGGCGAGGGCACGCACCGCAGCGGCGGCATCGACGGCGGCCCGGCCCGCACGATGCCGCTCCCCGGCGCGAAGAAGTAATTCACTCAGTCAGGGGGGACCCCGGCCACACGGTCAGGGTCCCCTCGACGTAGGGTGATTCAGCGGGTCTCGCTGCTGATCCCCAGGTTGTTCGCGACCGCCTGCTGCACCTGCTTCTGCGTGTCCATCACCTCAACCTCGACCTGAGCGCCGCTCTCGAGGTCCATCACGAAGTGGTCACCGTCCAGCCGGACGCGCGAGAGGATCTGCTCCTCACCCTCCGGGCGGGTGGTGGCGCGCAGGTCCACGAACCGCCGCAGGGGCGTGCGGATCACCTTCGGCGCCAGGATCTCCTCAACCTGGAAGATCCCGCCGGAGTTGTTCATGGTGACGCTGATCAGCACCGGCTTGTCCCGCCCGCGCTCGATGACCACCTGATCCACGGCCAGCGCGCTGATCGAGTGGATGTCCACGCTGCCCAGGCTGAACGCCTTGCGGCCGCGGCCCTTGGTGATGTCCGTGCCGTCCGCGACGGCCACGATCCCGCCCTCCATGGTCAGCGGTGCGGGGTTCAGGTCGTGGCAGTTGATGGCGCCCAGGATGAACGAGCGCACCTTCACGCGTTTGAACGGGTCAGGGTACAGCGGCGTCATGATCCGGTCGATGATCGGCAGGGCCAGCGCCACGCCGTGCGCCTCGTGACCCACGCGGTGAATCTGATTGCCGATATCGTGCAGCATCGTCCCCAGGATGACGGTCAGGAACACATCGTCCGTGTCGCCGACGCCACTTTCCATGATGTCGGTCCGCACGCCACCCTCCAGCAGGAGTTCGGTGATCGCCAGGCCCGCCGCACCCGTGATGAACGCGTGCACCCGCCCGTGGTCGTTGTACCCCAGCTTGCGCATGGTGATGTAGTTGGCCATGTCCCAGTGCGCCAGCGCCTCCGGGTCGTTTCGCAGGGCGTCGTACGCGGCCAGCGCACGTGGGTACTCCCGCAGGTCGGTGCGGATCGCCTGGTTGGCCTCCTCGATCAGTTTCGCGCGGGGCGTGGTGAACTCCACCACGCGGGTCTTCCCGGCAGTGGGGCCCTCCTCGCGGCCCGCCACGTCACTGACCTTGCCGCCTTCGACCTGCAGGCGGAACTTCTGCTCGCCTGCGCCCATGCCGTCCTCATTCACCCTGGAACTCCGCGCGGCGCTTGTTCAGGAAGGCGTCCACCCCCTCACGGAAATCCTTCGTGGCGACCGTCATACCGAACAGGTCCGCCTCGACCTCCAGCCCGGCCTCCAGCGTGGTGTCCAGCCCGCGGCGCACCGCCTCCTTGACCAGGGACAGCGCGATCGGGGCGTTCTTCAGCATCAGCTCGGCCACCTCGCGCGCCTTGGTCAGGGCGTCGTCCGCGACGTAGTTCACGAGACCCATGCCCAGCGCCTCGTCGGCCTTCACCTGACGGGCCGTGAGCATCAGGTCCAGCGCGCGGCCCGCGCCGACCAGCCGCGCCAGACGCTGCGTGCCGCCGAAACCGGGAATCAGGCCCAGGGACACCTCCGGCAGGCCCAGGCGGGCGGTCGTGGCGGCCACGCGCACGTCGCACGCCAGCGCCAGTTCCAGCCCGCCGCCCAGCGCGAAACCGTTCACGGCCGCGATCACCGGAATCGGCAGCGAGGAGATCTGATGCATGACGTCCTGTCCGGCCAGGGACAGCTCGCGGCCGTCGTACACGCCCTCCAGGTTCTCGAATTCGCTGATGTCCGCGCCCGCCACGAACGCCTTGTCCCCGGCGCCCGTGATGATCAGCGCGCCGACCTCGGCGTCCTCCACGATCAGGTTCACGGCCTGCGCGATCTCCGACAGGGTGTCGGCACTCAGGGCGTTCAGCGCGCGTGGGCGGTTGATGGTCAGCACCGCGATGGGGCCATGCTGGTCGATCTGCACGTTGTTGAACTCGAATTCATCCAGTTGGGTCATGCGTTTATCCTGCCACAGCCCGCTCCGGCCACCAAGAAATCCAGTAGCACAGCAGGTGCCGCCCGGATGGACGGCCCCCGACGCGACCGGCGGTCAATCGCGCGCGGCGAGCGTCACGATGGCGTCCAGCGCCACACGCACCATGCGGTCCACCCCGGCGGCCAGCACGTCGTCCGGCACCAGCTGCGGATCGCCGATATCGTTGCTGCAGGCCGTCAGGCACGCCGCGCGCAGCCCCCGCTGAGCGGCCACGAGGAAGATCGCGCTGGCCTCCATCTCGAAGCCCAGCACGCCCCGCCCCGCCCACAGCCGCGCGTGCTCGGGCGTGCTGGCGTAGAAGGCGTCCTCGGTCATGACCAGCCCCACGTGGTGCGGGGCGCCGCTGGCACGGGCCGCCTGCACGCTGGCCTCCACGACCTCGAAGCTCGCAGAGGGCGCGTACGGCGCGCCGCCGAGCATCTGCCGGGTGGTCCCGTCGTTCGGCACGGCCGCCGTGGCGATCACCAGATCACCGGGCGCCACGCTGGGGGTCGCGCCGCCCAGCGTCCCCACCCGGATGAGGGTCCGCGCGCCCAGCCGCGCGAGTTCCTCCGCGACGATCGCCGCGCTCGGGCAGCCCATCCCGGTCGTCTGCACGCTGACCGGCACGCCCTGATACGTGCCCGTGAAGCCCAGCAGCTGCCGGTGACTGGTGTACTCCCGCGCGTCCTGTAAGTATGTCTCGGCAATGTGACGCGCGCGGTTGGGATCGCCGGGCAGCAGAACGTAAGGGGCGACATCTCCAGGCTGGGCTCGAACATGAATCTGACTCATGCGCCGGAGTATAGGGGGCGGGCCGCGCCCTCCTGCCGCAGGAAGTGAGTTGCATGGGGGTGAGAAACTGCTCATGAAACAGGAACGTGACACTCCAGACAGCTTTCTCATCAGACCGCGAAATAAGGCCGACAGCACGACAAAACACGACCTCATGGAGAGAGGCGATTTTGCCATGCCCCACTCACGTTGAAGGCAGAGGTCAGTTCAGCCTCATAAATCATGTGTTCTGGCCTCCAGTCGGCATGGCCAGTTCACAAAGACCTCACTGGTCCTGCCTACCGTGAAGCCCAGAGGAGCACGTCACATTGTGCCGATGTTTCCGATTCAGACCGCTCAAGGAGAACACAACATGCGCAAATCACTGATCATCGCGTCCACCCTGGCCCTCAGCCTCGGCGCAGCCAGCGCCCAGACCACCACCACGACCGCCGCCCCCGCCCAGGTCACCCTGAGCGACGTTCCCGCCGGTCACTGGGCCAAAGACGCCGTGGACAAGATCGTTCAGTGCGGCCTGATCCAGGGCTTCCCCGACGGCACGTACCGTGGCAACGAGAACCTCACCCGCTACCAGGCGGCCCTGATCTTCTACCGCGCCCTCCAGACGGGCGCCCTGAGCGGCTGTGGCTTCGGCGCGACCGACATGACCACCATCGCCAACGGCATGCAGGAAGTCAGCACCGAACTGGCCGCCATCGCCAGCCGCGTCACCGACCTCGAGAAACTCACGGCCGACCAGCAGGCCCGCATCGACGCCCTTGAAGCGAAGATCAACGGCATGGATACCGGCGCCGCCAGCACCGACGTCGTGGCACTGAACGCCCGCATCGACGCGCTGGAAGCTGCCATCCGCAACATCCCCGCCGGTCCCCAGGGTCCCGCTGGCCCGACCGGTCCCCAGGGCCCCGCTGGTCCTGCCGGCCCCCAGGGTCCCGCCGGCACCAGCACCTCGGCCACCGTGACCACCCCTACTCCCACCACCAGCACCACCGTCGTGATCGGCGAGCCCACCCCCACCGTCACCACCCCCGCCCGTGACATCTATGCCGGCGTGTACGGCAGCGCCAAGATGGCCGGGAAAGGCTCCGAATGCCTGAGCCTGTCGGACAAGAAGACACCAGTCAACTACTGCCTGGGTGGCGGAGCGGTCGTCGGTAAGAACAACGTCGTCGGTCCGATCGGCGCCCGCGTCTCTGCCGAATACCAGCCCGGCTGGAATGCCGTCAGCGCCGACGTGAACGCCACCTACGCCCTGAACACGGGCAGCCGCGTCACCCCCTACGTGGGCGCCGGCCTGGGTCTGACCAGTGGCCAGCAGCGCAACAACACCAGCCAGAACGTCAGTGACGTGTACGTGAATGCCATCGCGGGTGTGGACTTCAACATCACCGACAGCATCGCCGTGTTCGCCGAGTACAACGGCCGCTACTACACCAGCAACAAGGGCTACGCCACCGGGCTCGACAGCGGCGCGGGCAACGGCCTGAGCAACGGCGTGAAAGCCGGCGTCAAGTTCTTCTTCTAAACCTCGTCCTAGTGATGAACCCCGGCTCTGCGCCGGGGTTTTCTCGTGTTTCCAGAGAGGATGGAAAGTTGACTGACAAAGGTGTTCGATTGAAGGTCAGGGTGTTTACCCGTCCACTCCACGTCCTGCCCCTGTCTTTCTCAGGTGTCGATTCAGAGGTCTCGAGGGAGATCATCAAGACCTCCGATTTCTGCTGTGAAACAGCGACAGACCTCCGCCAGAGCGACTACACTGTGCGGTGATGCGGCTCGTTTCCTTCCTTCAGGTGCTGCTCCTGCTGGGTATCGCCGCGTACCTGGCACTCGTGACCCTGGAAAACCCCGGCGTGGTCCGCCTGCCCCTCCCCACCGGCAGCGGCGAACTGACCGTGCCGGTGGGTGCAGGAGTGACGCTATTCCTGCTGCTTGGGGTGCTGTTCGCGACCCTGCTCCTCCTGCCTTCCCTGTGGAGCGAGCGGATGCGCCGCACGCGCGAGGCCCGACTGCGGCGGCAGTCAGAAGACCGGCTGACCGCCACCCTTCAGGCCCGGCTGGGAACAGCGACACTCCCGGACCCCGTCACGGCGTCTGAGGCGACTCCGTGACCGCGCCCCGCTGGGTCCTGGCACCGCCCGCCAGCCGCAAGGAACTGCTGCGCGTCATGCGGGAATGGCGGGTGTCGCCCCCACTGGCGCAGGTCCTCACGGGGCGGCACCTCACCCCCGCGCTGCTGGACCCGCCCCTGACGCTGACGCCGAACCCGGCGCTGCGCGAGGCCGCCCGGCGCATCGTGACCGCGATCAGGGCGAAGCAGCGCATCCGCATCCACGGGGACTACGACGCGGACGGCGTCAGTGCCACCGCCACTCTGGTCCTGGGCCTGCGGGACCTGGGCGCTGACGTGCACGGCTTCATCCCGCACCGCCTGAACGAGGGGTACGGTGTCCACCCGGACAAGGTCGAGGAGCACGCCGCCGCCTGCGACCTGCTCGTGACCGTGGACTGCGGCGTCACCAATCTGGAGGAGGTCGCGGCCCTGATCGCGCGGGGCGTGCAGGTCATCGTCACGGACCACCACGCGCCCGGCGACGACTTCCCCGACGCGCTGGTCGTCCACCCACGCCTCACGAGCGGCTACGACCATGACCTGCACAACCTGACCGGCGCGGGCGTCGCGTACCACCTCCTGTGGGCCGTTCATGAGGAACTCGGGCTGCCGGAACCGCGCGCCCTGACGGCGCTCGCGACCCTGGGCACCGTCGCCGACGTCGCGCCTCTCATCGGGGAGAACCGCGCGCTGGTCCGCGCCGGACTGGACGCCCTGCGCGACACAACCCTGCCGGGCCTGCGCGCCCTGCTCGACTCCGGCCGCGTGAAACGCCCCACCGCGCGGGACGTGGCGTTCATCCTCGCGCCGCGCATCAACGCTGCCGGACGCCTCGGCGAGGCCGACGTCGCCCTGGACCTGCTGACCACCCCCAGCGCGCACGACGCCAGCCGCCTCGCGGAATACCTCGAGATCCGCAACCAGGAACGCCGCAAACTCCAGGACGACATGTTCCAGCACGCCCTGACCCTCGCCGACCCAACCGAGCCCGCGCTGGTCGTCACGCACCCCGACTGGCACGCGGGCGTCATGGGCATCGTCGCCAGCAAACTCGTCGACGCGTACCACAAACCCGTGTTCATCGTCGCGCAGGGCAAGGGCTCCGTGCGGTCCACACCCGGCATCAGCGCCGTCGAGGGCCTGCGCTACAGCCAAGACCTCCTGAAACGCTACGGTGGGCACCCCGGCGCCGCCGGATTCGCCATCGACCCCACCAACATGAACGCCTTCCGCGACCGCATCCACGCGTACGCCCGCCAGTTCCCCACCCCCTTAGCGCAGGTCCGCCTGGACGCACCGCTGCCCGCGCTGGCCGCCAGCCTCGACCTGCTCCAGGAAACGCACACCTTCGAACCATTCGGCGAGGGGCACGCCCTGCCGCTGTGGCACCTGCGCGAACCCCTCACCGAGACCCGCCTGGTCGGCAAGAAAGGCAACAGCCTCCAGTTCAAGGTCGCGGGCCTGCGCGGCATCAAATTCGACGAGACCGACGACGCACCCGGCGAACGCGACCTGGGCGCGCACCTCGTCAGCAGCGAATGGCGCGGCCAGACCCGCCTGGAATTCCACGGACAGGCCCTGCGCCCCACCGCCCCCATCGACCTCGACGCCCCCACCCCCGAGCGGCCCACCCCGCGCCTGAACCCCAAAGCCGCCATGGAACACCTCCGCGCCGGAGCCAGCGCCTACGCCGAAGGACCCGTCGCCGCGTACCTGCGTGACAACGTCCCCGGCCTCACCCTGGTCACAGGCACGGACATGCACCCCGGCGGGGAACTCATCCTGTACGCCCTCCCACCCGAGGACACCCTGCGCGGCTGGCTGCACGCCACGCAGGCCCGCCCCACCGCCAGCCTCGCCTTCGCGTTCGGCCCCAAGACCCTCGCGGAACTCGAAGGTAGCCTCAGCCGACACCACCTCAGCGTCCCACCCGCCAACCCCCTCCTGAACCCCGGCACCCTGGAAGCCGCCGCCGACGCCTACCGCCGCTGGCAGTGGGCCCACCACTGGCGCACCCTCAGCGACGACGGCTGGACCGCCAGCGTCCACGCCATGCTCGGCGAACCCGTACAGGAACGGGAAGCGGTCAGCGCCGACTGAACAGCGTCCAAGTATCTAACGGTCTAGCGTCTGTGCGGGAGAGGTACTCCCTTGTACGCTTCGTTCGTGACGGACCCCAGCACGGATGCCCTGCCGGATGAACTCAAGAACGGTGCTCAGTGGCTACGACACGTTTTTCCAGATGGGATTCCTGAGCAGCAGTACCATGCACTTCTCGCTGTGCTTGATCCTGAATTCTCCGATCGGCAACTCGCCCGGCTCATCGCCCATGTCACAGGGCGCGACTATGCTTACGTGCTCAATGACCTCTACCGTATTCAGGCCACCCTGCCTGCCGACCTGGACCTTGAGCCTGTCCGACAGCACTTGAACAATCAAGGATTCCCTGATGCCTTGGACGCCGACGGCTCACACGCCAAGTCGTCACTACAGCACCCTCACCACGGTCGTGATCGATAATCTAGCGTTTTGAGAAGGAGTCAGCTTGATGTGAGTGCGGTCACCCCATTCCTGTGCGTTCAAGTCATCGTCCCTCAGCCCTTCACGTTCCCGTGACGCGGCGGGCGAGGGTCCAGCCGCTGAGGAGTGCGGTTTCCACGCGGGGGCCGTGCTCGTCGGGGGTGAACCAGTCGCCGCACCAGCCGAGGCGTAGTTCGGGGTCCCAGTGGCATGGGCCGGGCGCGGGGCGGGTGGGGATGGCGTAGCGCCAGCGGTGCGCGAAGGTGTGCAGGGTGGGGGGGAGGTCGCCCGTGATCTCGGTGGCGGCGCGCAGCAGGTCGGGTATGACCTCGTCCGGGGTGCGGTCGAGGTTCGCGCGGCTCCAGTCGGGCGTGGCGTGCAGGGTCAGCGCGGGCGGGTGCCCGGCGGGGCGTTTGGTGTGCTCGCGCGCCAGCCACTCCAGGATGGGGTGGTCGGCGCGCAGGGCGGGCCAGGTGACGTCCAGATCGTGTTCCAGCACGATGCCTGCCGCCCAGCACGGCGCGTACTCGACGGCGGCGACCCGTTCGGCGGTGCCCTCGGAGTCGCTGCCGCGTAGGTCGAGGTCCGCCAGGAGGGGGGCCAGTTGCGGCGCGGGCAGGTTCAGGAGGAGCGTCCCGGCGTCCCAGGTGGCACCGTCGCGGGTGTGGACGCGCCAGCCGCCGGGGCGGCGTTCCAGGCTGGTGACGGTTACGCCGGTGGTGACCTCCAGCCCACGGGCGAGGGTGCGGCCCAGGGTGCTGAGGCCCTGCGGGGGCGCGTAGCGGGGGTGCCCGTCGCCACCACCGCTGATCTGACCGGCCTCCCCGCGGGGGATGCCGCGCGTCCACTCGGCGTTCCAGCCTTCCCGCACCCCTGCCTCGGCCAGTGCGCGGGTGCGGTCGTGGCGGGCGGTGAAGAACCGCGCCCCGTGATCCAGTCGCGCCTCGCGCCCGTCGGGGAGGGCCACGCGGCGGGTGGCGGCGCGGCCCGACACGCCCCGCACCTTGTCCAGCAGCGTGACGTGCTGCCCCGCCGCGCCCAGGTCACGCGCCGCGGCCAGCCCGCCCAGGCCCGCCCCGACCATCAGCACGCCCGGCATGCGTTACAGGAGCGCCCGGTGATCGGCGAGCAGGCAGCGGTCCTGCACGACGTCGATGCCGCGCGCCGCGAGTTCGCGGGCGGTCGCGTCGTCGCGGATGCCGAGCTGCAACCACACCACCTTCGGCGGGGTGGTCATGGCCAGGATGTCGGGCAGGTGCTCGCGCACCTTGTCGCTGCGGCGGAACACGTCCACGATGTCCACCGGGGTCGTGATCTCCGCCAGGGTCGCCACGGCCTTGTGCCCGAAGAAGCTCTCGCCGCGCGCCGCCAGCGCCGGGTTCACCGGGATGATCGTGTACCCCTGGCGGTGCATGTACTCCGGCACGTAGTACGCGGGTTTCATGGCGTCGTGATGGAAGCCCACCACGGCGATCACCTTGTGGTCGGTGAGGATCTGCCGCACCTGCGCCGTCTGGGTCACCAGGGTCATGCGCCCAGGTCCCGGCCCAGATCGAGGTACGCGGCCCGAGCGGCGTCCAGCGTGGCGTTCAATTCCGCGTCGCCGTGCACGCCACTGACGAAGATGCTCTCGAACTGGCTGGGCGCCCAGTACACGCCCCGGCCCAGCATGCCCTGGAACCAGCGGGCGAAGGCCTTCGTGTCGCTCGCGGCGGCGTCCGTGTACGTCCGCACGCTGCCGTCCGGCGCGTCCAGGTGGAAGGCGGTCAGCATGCTGCCGATGTGGTTGATGCTGATCGGCACGCCCGCTGCTGACGCCGCGTCCCGCAGACCGTCGGCCAGTGCCGTCGTGTACGCCCCCAGTCGCGCGTACAGGTCCGGGTCGGCCTCCAGCGCACTCAGGGTCGCTAGGCCCGCCGCCATCGCCAGCGGGTTCCCGCTGAGCGTCCCCGCCTGATACACCGGACCCTGCGGCGACACGAAGTCCATCACCTCGGCGCGGCCCCCGTACGCGCCCACCGGCAGGCCACCGCCGATGATCTTGCCCCAGCAGATCAGATCCGGACGCAGGCCCAGCAGGCCCGTCGCGCCGCCCAGCGACAGCCGGAAGCCCGTCATGACCTCGTCCGCGATCAGCAGCGCCCCGTGGGTCTTCACGCGGTGCAGCGCCGCCAGGAACTCCGGCGTGGGAATCAGCACCCCGGCGTTCCCCACCACCGGCTCGAAGATCACCGCCGCGACCTCCGATCCGCGCGCGGTCATCAGGGCGTCCAGCGCCGCCGGATCGTTGTACTCGGTGACCAGCGTCAGGCCCGCGTACTCCTCGGGCACGCCCGCGCTGCTCGGGGCGGCCGCGCCCAGCGCCCCGTCCGCGTTCGTCAGCAGGCCACTCCCGGCCTCCACCAGCAGGCCGTCCGCGTGCCCGTGGTAGTTCCCGCGGAACTTCACGATGAACTTCCGGCCCGTCACGCCACGCGCCAGCCGCAGCGCACTCATGGTCGCCTCGGTGCCGCTGCTTACGAAGCGCACGCGGTCCACGCCCGTCAGGCGCGTCACGAGTTCCGCCAGCAGCACCTCCCGCTCGCCGGGCGCGCCGAAGCTCGTGCCGTACTGCAGCGCGTCCGCGATCGTCTCACGCACCGCCGGGTGGTTGTGCCCCAGGATCATCGGCCCCCACGACCCGATGTAATCCAGCAGGCGCGTGCCGTCCGCGTCGGTCAGATACGCGCCGTCCGCGCGGGCGATGAAGCGCGGCGTGCCGCCCACGCTACGGAAGGCCCGCACCGGACTGTTCACCCCGCCCGGCGTGACGGCCCGTGCGCGCGCGAACAGCGCCTCCGAATGCGCCGTGGGCGTGGGCGTAGGAGCAGCTTGCAACTCGGTGGTCATGCCCCCCACCTTACCGGAGGCCCGTGAGGCCCGTGGGCAACCCAGCGCACACTGACCGCAGCAGCTGGAGGAGGTCTGCACCGCGCGCCGGGCCGGACGGGAGGGGCGCGCTACGCTGGCGGGATGAGTGAGTCGTCCCCCAACCTGACCATCCGGGAGATGGGCGTGCGGGCCCGCGCCGCCGCGCGCGTGCTGCGGTCGCTGCCCACCGCGCGCAAGGTGGCCGCGCTGCACGCGATCGCCGCCGGACTGCGCGCGAATGCGCCCGCGATCCTGGCGGCGAACGCGCAGGACGTGCAGGCCGCCGTGGAGGCCGGGCTGCCCGAGCCGATGGTGGCCCGCCTGCGCCTGGACGCCCGGATGCTGGACGGCATCGCGGCGGACGTGGAGGCCGTGTCACGCCTGCCCGACCCGGTGGGGGAGACCACCCCCGCGCGGGAGCAGCCGAGCGGCATCCGCGTCAGTACGCGGCGCGTGCCGCTGGGCGTCCTGGGCGTCATCTACGAGAGCCGCCCGAACGTGACCGTGGACGTCGCCGCGCTGGCCCTGATGAGCGGGAACGCCGTGATCCTGCGCGGCGGGAAGGAGACCGTGCGCAGCAACGCCGCGCTGGAGGACGTCATCCACGCCGCGCTGCGGGAGCAGGGCCTCCCGGCGGATGGGGTCCAGGTCATCCGCGACCCGGCCCGCGAGCGGATGCTGGAGCTGCTGAAACTGGACGATCTGGTGGACGCGATCATCCCGCGCGGCGGGGCTGGACTGCACCGCTACTGCGTGGAGAACGCCACCGTGCCCGTCATCGTGGGCGGCATCGGCGTGGTGCACGTGTACCTCGACCCCAGCTTCACCCGCGACCCCGAGGACCGCGCGCGCGCCTTGGAGATCGTCCGGAACGCGAAGGTGCAGAAACCCAGCGCCTGCAACGCCCTGGACACCCTCCTGATCCATGAGGCGGCCCTGGACGCCCTGCCGGACATTGCCCGCGACCTCCAGGCGCACGGCGTGACCCTGCGCACCGACCCGGCCGCCCACGCCGCCCTGAGTGCCGCCGGGATCAGCAGCGACCCCGCCACGGACGCCGATTACGGCACGGAATTCCTGGCCCTGACCGCCAGCGTGAAGACCGTGACCTCCTTCGAGGAGGCGCTGGACTTCATCGCCGCGCGCGGCAACCACACCGACGTGATCCTCACCCGCGACGACGTGCAGGCTCAGCGGTTCATCGAGGACGTCGACAGTGCAGCCGTCGTCGTGAACGCCAGCCCCCGCTTCAACGACGGCGGGCAACTCGGCCTGGGCGCCGAGGTCGCCATCAGCACCCAGAAACTCCACGCCCGCGGCCCCATGGGCCTGCGCGAACTGACCACCACGAAATGGATCGTGGAAGGCAACGGCGAGGTCAGGGAGTAGATGGTTGAAAGTTGATGGTTGATAGAGGGTCTTCCCTTCCATCAACCATCAACTATCGACCATCAACCTGCTACACCCCGAGCGGGACGTCGACGCCGAGTTCGGCCAGCACGGTGCGGATGGCCTGCGCGTCGATGCCGGTGCGTGCGTGGACGCTCTCGACGGTCGCGTGCTCCTGGAATTCGTCGGGGATGCCCAGGACGCGCACGGGGGTCCGCAGGCCCTCGGCGTTCAGGAATTCCAGCACGGCGCTGCCGAAGCCGCCCACGACGGTGTTGTCCTCGACGGTGATGATCGCGCGGGCACTGCGGGCCACGTCGCGCAGCATCGTTTCATCCAGGGGTTTCACGAAGCGGGCGTTCACGACGCCCACGCCGTCCAGTCCGGCGGCAGCCTTCTGCGCGTACTCCAGGCCCTTGCCGCCGGCCAGGATGACCACGTCGTCGCCGTCCTGCACGCGTTCCCAGGTGCCCCACTCCAGGGTCGGCCAGGTGCCCTCCGGGACGGGCGTGGTGTTGCCGCGCGGGTAGCGGATCGCGAAGGGACCGTCGTGCGTCTGCGCGTACTTCAGCATGCCGCGCAGTTCCGCCGCGTCCCTCGGCAGGCCGATGCGCACGCCGGGAATGGAGCGCAGGAAACTCAGGTCGAACACGCCGTTGTGCGTCGCGCCGTCCGCACCCACGATCCCGGCACGGTCGATGGCGAACGTGACGTTCAGATTCTCGATGGCGACGTCATGCAGCACCTGATCGTACGCGCGCTGCAGGAACGACGAGTAGATCGCCACGACGGGGCGCAGGCCCTGCAGGGCCATCCCGGCGGCGGCGGTCACGGCGACCTCCTCGGCGATGCCGACGTCCAGGTAACGGTTCGGGTGCGCCTTCGAGTACCCGACCAGTCCGCTGCCCTCGCGCATGGCGGGCGTGATCACGAACGTGCGCGGGTCCTGCGCGGCCAGTTCGGTCATGGCGTCGCCGAAGGCGTTGCTCCACGAGTACGCCTTGCTGGCGCTGAACTCGCCGGTGCTGGGGTCGAACTTGCCCGGCCCGTGCCAGTAGATCGGGTCGGCTTCCGCGTAGCTGAGGCCCTTGCCCTTCTTCGTGACGACATGCAGGATGGTTGGCCCATCCAGATCCACGAGGCGTTCCATGAGCCACACGAGTTCCTGCACGTTGTGCCCGTCCACCGGGCCGACGTAGCGCACGCCCATCGCCGCGAAGGGGTTCACGCTGGCCGGGTCGAAGAAGTGCCGCGTGGAGCTCTTGGCGCGGCTCATGAAGCTCGCCAGGGGCTTGCTGACGGCCTCCATGGCCTTCTTGCCCGCGCCCTCGCCCTCCTGGAACCATTTCTGTACCTGCAGGCCGCGCATGAACTTGTTCATCGCGCCGACGTTCTCGCTGATGCTCATCTCGTTGTCATTCAGGACGATCAGCATGCGGCGGTTCATGTCCCCGATGGTGTTCAGCGCCGCCAGCGCCATGCCGCCCGTCAGGCTGCCGTCCCCGATGACGGCCGCGACCTTGTAGTCCTGGCCCAGCGCGTCGCGGGCCATCGCCATGCCGAGCGCGTTGGCGAGGCTGGTGCTGGCGTGACCGACCGTGATCGCGTCGTGCGGGTTCTCGCTGACCTTCGTGAAGCCCGACAGGCCCCCCTCCTTCTTGATGGTCGCCATCTGGTCGCGCCGCCCGGTGAGGATCTTGTGCGCGTACGCCTGATGCCCTACGTCGAACAGAATGCGGTCACGCGGGGAGTTCAGCACGTAGTGCAGCGCCACGATCAGGTCGGTCGCGCCCAGCGAGGACGCGAGGTGCAGCCCCCCGACCGAGCACACCCGCGTGATCTCGTCCCGCAGTTCCTGCGCCAGCGTGGGCAGCTGCTCACGGGAGAGCTTCTTGAGGTCGTCGGGGCTGCCCACGCGGTCCAGCAGGGGCGTGCCGGTCGTCTGTCTGATGTCGGTCATGGTTGTCCTCCTGAACGCGGGGCGAAGTTCCGCTCCGTCAGGAGCAGCCCCTCGGGCGTGCGTACCTCGCCCACGAACGGCGTGAACCACAGCTGCTGCGTGGCCGGGAACAGTCCGCCCACCGTGTCGCTGATCTGCCGTGTCACCACCCACACGTCGAAGCGCCCGCCCGGCGTCCTCACCGTGCGGCGCTCCTGCACCAGGTAGGAGTACGTCAGGGTCCCTGTTCCCTTGACGGTCCCGTCGTCCCCGACGAGCGTCACCTGACTCTGCCCGGTCCAGGTGAGCCCCACCCGCCACGCCTCGGTCGCCGGGTACTCCAGCCACGCGGGTTGCAGCCGCACGGTCACGCCCGGCTTGCGCAGACCCAGCAGCCGCACGCCCTGCGCGTCCGCCACGCGGTACCACGTCTGATCCGCGCCGCGTCCCGTCATGCGGGTGGCTGTCACGGCCTCTCCACCGAACAGCGTCGGGCCGAGGTTCTGCACCACGTACGGCACGCCACCGGCTGTCTCACCTTCCGGCTGGTACGCCCACCGGAGCCCGGTCTCCTGCGGGTAGAACGACACGCGACTCAGCGGCGTGCTGCTCTGCACGGTGCCCGGCGCACTCGCCTGCGGCGCGCACGACCCCAGCCCGGCACACAACACCGAGCCCAGCAGGGCCGCCAGAAGGGAAAATCGGGGGGCGGGCATGGGTCCAAGCTTAGAACGCCTCATTGCCCTCATTCTGTCAGCAAACATGAAGTTCACCTGACGAACGTCCCCCCAAAGAGGGAGGGGCACCCGCAGCCGTGCCGCCGGGTGCCCCTCCCTCGCCGGATTTCAGCTGCCGCTGCCGCCGCCCTGCACCTTGGCCTTCAGGGCCGCCATGGCGTCGTCGAGCGCCTGACCGCGACCGAGGTCCTTGAGCTGCTCGTCGAAGTCGTTCTCCTTGCGCAGGTCCTGCATGGCGCGGTTGCGGTCCTCCATGCCGGAGACCTTCTGCTCCATCTCCTCGAAGGCGTCCATCGCGCCGCCCGCCTTGTCGAAACCGGACACGCGGTCCAGGGTCGCCCCGGCCTGCGCGGTCTTCTGCCGGGCAGCCAGCAGGCTCTTCTTGCTCTCCATCTCGTCGATCTTCGCTTCCAGCGCCCGCAGTTGCGTCTTGAGCTGCTCGACGGTGCTGGACTGCACCTGCAGCTGCTCCTCGAAGCCCGCCGCGAGATCCTTGGCGTTCTGCGAGCGGCGCAGCGCCTCGCGCGCCAGGTCCTCGCTGCCGCCACGCAGGGCCTCCTCGGCCTTCTTCTCGTACTCGGCAGCCATGCGGCGGTTGGTGTTCGCCTCACGTTCCAGCTTGGCGTTCTGGCTCATGGCGTCGGCGACCTCGCTGCGGGCCTCGGCGTACGCGGCGCGCATGTCACGCAGCGCCTGCTCGATGATCTTGCCGGGGTCTTCAGCCTTGCTGATCAGGTCGTTCACGTTCGCGCGCAGCAGGCGCGAGAGGCGGTCAAGGATGCTCATGGTGGTTCCTCCTGGGGAAAGTGGGGCTTCAGCCGCAGCTTACCCCCCACCAGAACGCGCGGGCACCCCGGAGGGTTCCACCCCTAAGAACACGTGAAGACCGCGCCACACGAAGGAAGAGGAACCCGCAGGCTCCCCTTCACGATCAGGTCCGCCGATTCCTCAGAACACGATGGGTTTCAGGCCCACGCTGTCCGACCCGCACGCGACCGTCAGCACGCCGCCGTTCGGGGTGGTGGTGCAGCCCAGCGCGCGCAGGCCCGCCAGTGGGAAGATCAGGTTCTTCCCGTCCGTGGCGGGCGCCAGGGGGAGTTCCACCGCGCCCGCATCGGTCTGCGCGGCGCGCTGGCCGACCGTGACGGTCAGGGTGCCCTGATCGGCGTTCGACAGGCGGTACTTCCCGCCGCCCAGCGACGTGACCTTCACGACGCCGACCAGATCGCTGCCCAGCACGTACGGCTGGCCCTTCACGACCCCGGCGGGCGTGGCGACCTTGACGGTGGTCGTCGAGGCCGCCACCTTGGCTGTTGGCGCGGCGTCCACGACGACCAGCGTCTCCTTCTCACCCAGCGCGCTGAGCAGCACGAAGTTCGGCGCGGCGTCCTTGACCAGCAGGACGCTGGATTTCCCGGTGGTCTTCCAGTCCCCGGCCCGCGCGGCCAGTTTGCCCTTCACCAGCGGACGCAGGCTCGCGGCGGGCGTCTGCACGTACAGGCACACGGCGTTCACGCTGAGCTTCAGGCTCTCGGGGCAGTCCATCAGGCGGCCCTTCACGACCGAGCCCACCTCGACCGCCAGGGCACTGACGCCCCTGTTCGTGGTGGCCGAGGCGGCCGGCGCCTTGGTGGGCGTGGCAGGGGCCGTCTGGGCCAGAGACGCCGGGCCCAGCAGGGCGAGGCTCAGGGTGACACTCAGGGGAAGACGCATACCCGGCATGCTAGAGCGCACGCATGAGAAACCCGGCCCCCCCATGAAGGCCGCCCCTCATGAGCAGACCCCGGTACTCAGGGCCGCGCCGCCACCAGCAGCTCTGCCAGCGCCCGCACCTCCGCAGACAGCAGCGCGGCGGGCGCCGTGACCAGCGTGTGCGTGACCGTCACCGCCGGAGCCTCCAGGCCCACGCTGACCACCACCCCGGCCTGCACGTCCCGCGCGACGAACCCGGCGGGCATGATCGCCACGCCGTCCCCGGCCCGCACGCCCGCCAGCACCCCCCACAGGCTCCCCAGTTCCAGGCCCTGCGACGCCGACAGGCCCACGCCGTCCAGCAGCCGTTCGGCCTGACGGCGCACGCCGCTGCCCCGCGCGGACCACAGCAGCGTCTCGCCGCGCAGCGCGTGCGGCGCCACGTACCCCAGGCCCGCCAGCGGATGACCGGGCGGCGTGACCAGCCGCAACTGATCCTCGCCGACACGGTGCAGATCCAGGTCCTCCACCGCCCGCTGGGGCGACGTGACGATCAGCGCCGCGCCCAGCCGCCCGGCGCGGACCTCCTCGATCAGCGTCCCGGCGGGCCGCGCCACGATCCGCAGGTGCAGCCCGGCCGTGCGGGCCCGGCGCACCAGGGCGCTGGCCTGCTCGCTCAGCGCGAACGACAGACCCACCCGCAGCGCCGCCGCCGGGCGTTGCCGCGCGCCGCTGATCTGCCCGGCGACCTCCGCGAGGTTCCGCGCGATCGCCTGCGCGTGCGGGAGCAGCCGCTCTCCCGCCTCGGTCAGGGCCACGCCGCGCCCGTGACGGACATACAGCGGCTGCCCGAACTGCTCCTGCAGGGCGCGCAGCTGACCGCTCACGGCAGGCTGACTGAGGTTCAGGGCCTGCCCGGCGCGGCTGACGCTGCCCAGTTCCGCGACGACACTGAACGTGACGAGATGCTCCGGGTTGATCCTCACGCGCCGCGCCTCACGCCCTCATGGTACCCGCGCCACCGATCGGACCGGATGTTTCTAGCCCTGGCATCATGTCGCCCGATGCGTTGGGGCACGGTGGCGCCCGGAGTGCATGCGCTACCCTGCCCGCGTGACCCGCTCCGGCCTGCAAGACACCATCGCCGCCATCGCCACCGCTCCCGGCAGCGCGGGCGTGGGCATCGTGCGCGTCAGCGGCCCCCACGCACTGACCGTCGCCGACCGGGTGTTCCGGGGCCGACGCGCCCCGTCGCGCACGCCCGGCGGCCGCTTCCTGTTCGGGCACCTGCTGGACGCCAGCGGCGAGGTGCTCGACGAGGGCCTGTGCCTGATCTTCAAGGGCCCGCGCAGCTACACCGGCGAGGACGTCGCGGAACTCCAGACGCACGGCAGCCCCGCCGTCCTGGCCCGCGTCCTCCAGGCCACGTTGGACTGCGGCGCGCGCCCCGCGCGGCCCGGCGAGTTCACGCTGCGCGCGTACCTGAGTGGCCGCCTGGACCTCGCGCAGGCCGAGGCGGTCCTGAACCTCATCGAGGCGCAGACCGACACCGCCCGCCGTCAGGCGACCCTGGGCCTCAGCGGGGCGCTGGGCGACCGCGTGGACGGCGTCGCGCGCGGCGTGACCCGCACCCTGGCCGCCATCCAGGCCCTGCTGGACTACCCCGAAGAGGGCGTGCCGGACGAGGACCGCACCCTTCCGCTGGCGCAGGCCGAATCGGACCTGCGGGA
Source organism: Deinococcus sedimenti (assembly GCF_014648135.1). Lineage (NCBI taxonomy): Bacteria > Thermotogati > Deinococcota > Deinococci > Deinococcales > Deinococcaceae > Deinococcus > Deinococcus sedimenti. The sequence goes on from NZ_BMQN01000002.1 coordinate 413,113, forward strand.
CCTGCTGGCGTCCGCGCGGGCGGGGCAGGTCGCCACGCGCGGCGCGCGACTGGCCCTGATCGGGCGGCCCAACGCGGGCAAGAGCAGCCTCCTGAACGCCCTGCTGGGCTTTGAACGCAGCATCGTCACGCCCATCGCCGGGACCACCCGCGACTACCTGGAAGCCGCCGTGGAACTCGCCGGGGTGCCCGTCACGTTGGTGGACACGGCGGGCATCCGCGAGACCGGGGACGCCATCGAGGCCGCCGGGGTGCGGCAGGCATTGAGCCTCGCGGGCGCTGCCGATCTGGTCCTGGCGCTGGAGGACGGCAGCGCCCCCCGCGAGGCCCTGCCCGCCGACCTGAGCGGCGCCCGCGTCATCCACGTCCGCACGAAAGCCGACCTGCCGGACGCGTGGACCGACCCGGCCGCGCTGAACGTCAGCGCCGTGACCGGCTCGGGCCTCCCCGCGCTGCGGGACGCGATCCAGGCGGCGCTGCTGGGCGACACCGCGCGCGGCGAGGCGTGGCTGACCACCGAACGGCAGGCCGACGCCGCCCGCCGCGCCCTGGCGCACATCCAGGCCGCGCAGACCCTCCCGGACGACCTGGCCGGGTACGAACTGGAAGAAGCCCTGCGCGCCCTGGCCGAACTGACCGGCCGGGACGTGCAGGAGGACGTCGTGGACGCCGTGTTCCGCAACTTCTGCGTCGGGAAGTAGCACGTGGGCCAGACAGACGTGTTCGTCATGGCCAGGCAGAGCGAGTGAATGTTGCGCAGCAGGACGGAGCATGGAGGCGTCAGACGTCTGTTGCGTTGACAGCAGAAGTCAGAGGTCTCGAGGGCATCCCTTTAGAGCTCTGAATCGAGCGGATTTCCACAGTTGCGCTGCGGAGCGAGCACCTGAGAAAGCCGGCGATTGGACGGGGAGTTGAAGGGCGTGGTGTTGGTCCTGAAACTGAACACCGCGGTGACGCCGTGAATCGGAGAAACGATCTGGGTGAGCGGCGCCACTGCGGCCCACTCACCCGGATGCCCGCTCCTTGACTGGGTGGGATCAGGTGGGGGAGGCGGTCTGTTGCGCCAGCCACTGCGGATCCGGAGCGACGAATTCCAGCAGTTCGACCGTCACGCCGTCGGGAGCCTGAAGCTGCACGCGTTTCTGCCCCCAGGGCTCTGTGGTGACTGGCAGGACGAAGCTCAGACCGGCCTGTTCCAGACGGCGGGCGTCGGCTTCGACGTCCGGGACGATCAGGGCCAGCATGACCCCGGAGGTCTGCTGCCGACTGAGGTCAGGTCCGGCCGCCGGGTGCCCCTGGCGTAGCAGGTCGAGGTGCAGGCCGGGCAGGTCCGGGTGCTGCAGGCTGACGAACCAGTCCAGTTCGGCGGTGGGGGAAAAGCCGAAGTGCTCGCGGTAGAAGTGGGCGCTGACGACGGGGTCGGCGCTGAGGACAGTGATGCTCAGGGCGGTCAATGACATACTCACCTCCAGATAAGAACAGTCATACCGGTACGAGTGTAGCATGTCGGTGATGCGACAGAATCCTGCCCGCCGCGCGGCCCTGCTGGACGCCGCTCTCACCCTGCTGGCCACGAAAGGCTCAGCCGCCCTGAGTTACCGCACCCTGGACGAGACCGCCTCCCTGCCCGTCGGCACCGCCGTGAACTACTTCCGCACCCGGGCCGACCTGCTGCTTCAGGTCACGCGCCACGTCCTGAACCGGCTGAGCCCCGACCCACAGGTCCTGGCGGCCGCACTGCACCACCCGCACCCGACTCGGCACGCTGCTGTCCTCCAGCATCTGCTGGAGCGCATGCAGCGGGAACGCGACGCCACCCTGGCCCTGCTGGAACTGCGCCTGCTGGCCCGGCGACACCCGGAGCTTCAGGACGCCTTCCGCGCCACCCTGCACGAGAACCTGACCCTAAGCCGGCAGTTCAGTGAAACGCAGGGCTTCACGCAGAGCGACGAGGAGTTCCTGATGGGCTACCTGCTGCTCAGCGGGTTCGTGTTTGAGGAGTTGACCCTTCCCGGCCTGCTGCCGCCAGAACTCGGGACGCGACTGATCCAGATGCTGACGGCACCGGCCCCGGATCAGCCCGGCTGACCCGGCCAGAGCCGTGGTGGTCCAGGGGACGGGCTGCTGGAGAGAGGCGTGGCTCGAGCCTAGCGCAGTCTGCCCAGGCTCTTGCGGATCAGGCTGTCGGCGCTCAGGTCGGGGTCGGCGGAGAGGAGTTCGGCGACCACGCCGCGCACCTGCGCCTCGCGGAACCCCAGGGCGAGGAGGGCGTCCACGGCGTCGCGTCCGGCGGTGCTCGTGACCCGCGCGGCCTTCGCGCCGCCCCCTGCTGCGGGCGCGGCGAGGTGCTCGGGGATCTTCCCCTGGAGTTCAAGCACGAGCCGTTCGGCGGTTTTCTTCCCGACGCCGCTGACGCTGGACAGGAGTTTCACGTCCCCGCCGAGCAGTCCGGCGGCCAGGGCGCTGACGGGCATGGCGGACAGCAGCGCCAGTGCCAGCTTGGGGCCGACGCCGCTGACGCTGGTCAGCAGGTCGAACACGCGGACGCTGTCGGCGTCGTGGAAGCCGAACAGCAGCTGGGCGTCCTCGCGGACGATGAAGCGGGTGTTCAGTTCGGCGGTCTCGCCGACGGTCAGTTTGCCGAGGGTGCTGACGGGGCACTGGACCTCGTAGCCGACGCCGCCCGCGACGACCACGGCGCTGTGCTCTCGGATTTCCCGGACGGTGCCGGACAGGTAGGCGATCATTGCCTCCATTCTACATTCCGCTGTGAACAGAATGCGGGTGTGATACGGACTCCGGTTGAAAGGTGTGCAAAAACGTTCAACCCGAGCAGACTCGCAGAGCTGCGCAGCAGAGCGAGTAAGAGAGAAACGCCCCTCCGGGCGTGGAGTTGGCAATCCGGTGTCGTTCCGGGTTGTGAACGAAACAGACGGAATCCGTATAGGGCAGGTTCGCACCACTCAGAACGGCCTCTGCACGACCGATGTGCTGCACTGTGGAGCATGTTCACCCTGCGCCCCGCCCGCGAGACCGACCGCGCCGCGCTGTACCGCATCTGCCTGCAGACCGGCGCGAGCGGCGAGGACGCCACCCACCTGTACGCCGACCCCCTGATCCTGGGGCATGTGTACGCCGGGCCGTACCTGACGCACGCGCCGGACTTCGCGTTCGTGCTGGAGGAACAGGTCAGCGGCGAGGTGATGGGCTACGTCCTGGGCGTGCCCGACACCGAGGCCTTCGAGGCGACCCTGGAACGCGCGTGGTGGCCGCCTCTGCGTGAGCTGTACCCCGACCCGGCCGGCATTCCGCGTGAGGACCGCACGCTCGACCAGCGGATCGCGGGCCTGATCCACCACCCGCCCCGCGCGCCGCAGGCCGTGTTGAGCGGGTACCCGGCGCACCTGCACATCGACCTGCTGCCTGCCGCGCAGGGCGGAGGACGCGGCCGGGCGCTGATGACCAAGCTGCTGGACGCCCTGCGCGCGGCTGGCGTGCGCGGCGTGCACCTCGGCGTGGGCGAGTCGAACGTCCGCGCGCAGGGCTTCTACCGGCACCTGGGCTTCCAGGAACTGAGCCGCGCGCCCGGGAGCGTGACCTTCGGCCTGACCCTGAACCCGTGACCGCATGCCCTGTCTGGACAGACGGAGCGTGCCGCACGCCACCGGGCGCATTCTCACCCGGCCCGCAGCGGGGTACACTGGCGGTCATGCCCGGGAGACCCGCCATGCGAATGCCCCCGCGACCCTGACCGACCGTCAGGAGCCGCGCGGGGCGTTCCGGTTCAGACGGGACGCCCCGCCCGCCATTTCACGCCCCCGCCCGCAGCCCGTATCCTGAACCGGTTGCCCCCGGCGCAGCCCACCGCGCCGACGGGAAGGAAGGACGCCCATGAGCCAAGACCCGTTTTTCATCACGACCGCCATCGACTACGCCAACGGCGCGCCCCACATCGGGCACGTCTACGAGAAGATCCTCACCGACGCCATCGCCCGCTACCAGCGCCTCGCGGGGCGGGACGTGTTCTTCCTGACTGGCACGGACGAGCACGGCGAGAAGATCGCCAAGGCCGCCGCGAAGGCCGGGCAGACCCCGCAGGTGTTCGTGGACGACCTCGCCACGCGCGCCTTCAAGGGCCTGTGGGACCGCCTGGAAATCAGCTACGACGACTTCGTCCGCACCACCGAGGGGCGCCACAAGCGTTTCGTGCAGGACGTCCTGCAACGCGTGTACGACGCCGGGGACATCTACTTCGACGAGTACGAGGGCCTGTACTCGGTCGGCGCCGAGCGTTACGTCACCGAGAAGGAACTCGTCGAGGGGCCTGACGGCGTGCGCCGCTACCCCGGCGACAAGGACCCGCCCGAACTGCGCCGCGAGGCAAACTACTTCTTCCGCATGGAGAAGTACCAGGCGTGGCTGCTGGAGCACATCCAGACGAACCCGGACTTCATCCAGCCCGCCGGGTACCGCAACGAGGTCATCGAGATGCTGCGTGAACCCATCGGGCCGCTGAGCATCTCCCGGCCCAAGAGCCGCGTCCCGTGGGGCATCGAGCTGCCCTGGGACCCGGACCACGTCACGTACGTGTGGTTCGACGCGCTGCTGAACTACGTGTCCGCGCCCGTCAGCAAGGGTGCCAAGCCCGACGTGATCGGCACCGCGTGGCACGTCATCGGCAAGGACATCCTCAAGCCGCACGCGGTGTTCTGGCCGACCATGCTCAAGGCCGCCGGGCTGCCCCCCTACCGCCGCCTCGTGGTGCACAGCCACATCCTCGCGGAGGACGGCCGCAAGATGGGCAAGAGCCTCGGGAACGCCATCGACCCCGAGGCGCTCGTGGGCACGTACCCCGTCGACGCGATCCGCTACACCCTGCTGCGCGAGGCGACCCTCAGTGCCGACAGCCCCTACGGCGAGGGCATCCTGGTGAACCGCCTGAACAGCGACCTCGCCAACGACCTGGGCAACCTGCTGTCGCGCACCGTCAGCATGATCCAGAAGTACCGGGGCGGCGTGATTCCCGCCGCCGCAGAACTCAGCGACCGCGACCGCGAGATCGAATCGGCCGCACTCGCCCTGCCTGGGCAGATCCTGGGACTCGTGGACGACCTGAAGATCAACATGGCGATCGAGGCCGCCATGAACTTCGTGCGCGACCTGAACCGCTACATCGCCGAGAGTGCCCCGTGGACCCTCGCCAAGAGCGAGGCGACCCAGCGCCGCCTGGACACCGTGCTGTACACCGCCGCCGAGGGCCTGCGCGTCGCCAGCGTCGCCCTGGAGGCCGTGATTCCCGTCAAGGCCCGCGAACTGCGCGCCCAGCTGGGCCTGGGCGGCCACACGTACGCCCTGCAGGCCGCGTGGGGCCTCACGCCCGCCGGGACGCGCGTGCAGGGCGGCGCGATCCTCTTCCCGAAACCCGAACCGAAAGACACCCCCACCCCCGCCGCGCCCGCCCCGAAGCCCGGCAAGAAAGAGAAAGCCATGACCCAGACTGCCCCCGAACCGACCACCACCGCCCCCACCACACCTGCTGCTGCCCCTGCCCCCGAGGCGACCGAGACGCTGATCAGCATCGACGAGTTCGCCCGCATCGACCTGCGCGTCGCGGAAGTCATCGCCGCCGAGGCCGTCGCCAAGGCCGACAAGCTCCTGAAACTCACCGTGAAACTCGGCGAGGAGGAACGGACCGTCGTCAGCGGCATCCGCAAGTGGTTCGAACCCGAGGCCCTGGTCGGCCGCAAGGTCATCCTGGTCGCCAACCTGAAACCCGCCAAGCTGCGCGGCATCGAATCGCAGGGCATGATCCTCGCCGCCGAGGACGACCAGGGCAACCTGGACCTCGTCGGCCTGGGCCTGGACCTGCCCAGCGGCACCAAAGTCCGCTGAGCTGGCCTCAGACTGACCCGCACCGCCGCCCGCGCGCCCCCACGCGCCGGGCGGCGTTCACGTTGCATGGGCGGAATTCAGAGGTATCGAGCGGCCTCCTCAATACCTCTGAATCGAGCAGAGCGAGCACCAGAGAAGGGGAGCGGTTGGAAGTGGAGCCCTGGGATGTAGTGGCCCCAGGGTGGAACTGGAAACCGCTGATGACGGTCCCGTCACGGGCGCACGTGCAGCGCCGGGCTACACTGCACCCATGCCGTTTGTTGTCGTGTCCGGTCTGTCCGGCAGTGGAAAAAGCACCGCGCTGCGAACCCTGGAGGACGCCGGGTTCTTCATCACGGACAACCTCCCGCCGGAACTCTGGGGCGCGATGCATGACCTCGTGGGGGCGCGCGGCCTGCGCTGCGTCGCGATCAGCGCCGACGCCCGCACCCGCGAGTTCCTCAGCGCCCTGGACGACAGCTACCTGCGCCTGTCCCGCCGCCGCGACGACCTGCGCGTCCTGTTCCTCGAGGCGAACGACGACGTCCTGCTTAAACGCTACAACTTCACCCGACGAGAACACCCGCTGGGCGAGAACCTGATGTTCGACTTCGCCCGCGAACGCGAACTGCTCGCCCCGCTGCGCGCCATTGCCGACACGGTCATCGACACCACCAACCTCAGCGCCAAGGAACTCGCCACGAAGGTCCTGCGCGTCTTCCGGCTGGAACACGACTTCCACCTGCGCCTGATGTCCTTCGGCTTCAAGCACGCCCCACCCCGCGACGCCGACCTGGTGCTCGACGTGCGCAGCCTCCCCAACCCCTACTACGACCCGGAACTGCGCCCCCGCACCGGCCTGGACCCCCAGGTGTCCGCCTACGCCTTCCACGGCGAGGCCAGCGAGCAGTTCTACGCGGACCTGCGCGACTTCGTGCGCGTCGCCGCCGAACGCGCCCGCGCCAGCGGCCGCCACGGCTACACCGTCGCCATCGGCTGCACCGGTGGGCAGCACCGCAGCGTCGCCGTCGCCTCGCGCCTCGCGCAGGACCTGAAGGACCTGCACGTCGATATCATGGACCACCGCGACATGAAAGAACACGACCCCCATGAGTGACCCGCCGCTCCCTCAGCGCGCGACCCGGCCCGGACCAGCCGGGGCGTCCCGGCGCGCCGACCTGCTCCAGCGCGGCCAGCTGGCCGGCCGCCGCGCGCGCATGTGGATGTCGCCCGGGCTGGGCGTCAAACGCTGGCTGGCGCTGTTCGTCATCTGCACCCTGATCGGCGCGGTCGGCGTGCTGCACTTCACGTGGACCGGCCCGCTGCACTTCACCGCCACCCGCTGGATCCTCTGGGTGAACGCCCTGATCCGGCCCGAGGTCATGCCGCTGTACGTGGGCGGCGTCGTGCTGATGATCCTGGCCCTCACAGGCGCCCTGTGGAGCATCATGATGCTCAACCGCTCCGTCCTGAGTGGCACCGGCACCGCCCCCGGTCAGGCCGTGGACCTGATGTACCAGAACCGCCACCTCGCGCGCGGACCGCGCATCGTGACGCTCGGCGGCGGCACCGGCATGTCCAACCTGCTGTCTGGCCTGCGGGTGCACACCGGGAACACCACCGCCATCGTCACCGTCGCCGACGACGGCGGCAGCAGCGGCCGCCTGCGCCAGTCGCTGGACATGATCGCTCCCGGTGACCTCACGGACTGCTACGCGGCGCTGAGCGACAGCCCCGTCATGGCCCGCCTCCTCCTGCACCGCTTCCAGCGTGGCGACGGCATCGAGGGGCACACCTTCGGGAACCTGATGCTCGCCACGCTCAGCGAGCAGGAAGGCAGCCTCAGCGAGGCCATGCTGGACATCCACGAGGTGCTGCGCATCCGCGGCCACGTGTACCCCGCCACCACCCAGCCCGTCACCCTAGTCGCCCATCTGAGTGACGGCCGGACCATCCGCGGCGAGAGTCAGTTCGCGCAGCAGGTCGGCGCCGCCCGCATCGGGCACGTGACCCTGGACCCACCCGACCTGCCCGCCCTGCCCGAGGTGCGCCAGGCCATCCGCGACGCGGACCAGATCGTGCTGGGCCCCGGCAGTCTGTACACCAGCATCATTCCGGCGCTGCTTGTACCGGGGGTCGCGCAGGAACTCCGGCAGACGACCGCCCCCCTGATCTACGTGGCCAGCCTGATGACCGAACCCGGCGAGACCGACGACCTGACCTTGGAAGGCCACGTGCAGGCCATCACCCGCCACCTGGGCCGCGCCCCCGACTGCGTGCTCGTGAACAACGCCGTTCCGGCCCGCGCCATCATCGACCGCTACGCCGCTGAGGGCGCGCACCTCCTGAGCCTCAGCGGGGCCAGCCGCGACCTGCGGGGCCGCAGCGTGATCCTGCCCCTGCTGCACCCCGGACAGGCCCGGCACGACCCGGCCGCCCTGGCGCAGGCCCTGCTGTACGCCGCGCCCCGCCGCGACCAGACGAGCTGAACACCGCGAGTAACCACGACGCAGGGCGACCCCAGAAGGTGGTCGCCCTGCCGTGCAACGTGACTTACAGACCCAGCAGACCCAGCGCCACCGTCTCCGTCAGTTCCTTCTGGAACGGTTGCACCAGGGCACGTTCCTGCGCGGTGCCCGTCTGCACGTCACGGTTCAGATCCGGCAGCTGTCCGCTCTGAATCGCCTGAGCGGCCTGCGAGAAGTCGATGCTGGGCAAACCCAGTGCCCGGTTCACGCCCGTCCGCACCACCGCGTACCGCTCCGCGCTCATCTTCTGCTGGGTCAGGGCGGCCGCCTGCGCCTGCCGGGCCGCGCCGACACTGCCGCCCACCTCGCGCAGCACCGTCATCATCTGGAACAGGTTCGGATTCTGCCCGCTCTGAATGTCCGTCCACACCTGCTGCACCCCGGTGAACGACGATCCCATCGCCTGCTGCACCTGACGGCGCACCCGCACGAACTTCTGCACGTCCGCCTTCGTCAGCTCACCCGTCACGTTCCCAGTCGGGGCGGGCGGCGTGACCGTCCCTCCCTGCGACTGCGTCTGCGCCGGAGGCGTCTGCCAGTTCGCCAGGAACGACCGCGCCGGCTGAATCACGAAGAACCACGCCAGACCGCCCAGCAGCGCCAGCACCAGCACCGTGCCACCACCGCAGCCCAGACACCCGCATCCCCACCCTCTGCCACTTGATCTCATACCTGCCGGTACGCGGCGCACCGCCCCCGGGTTCCCGGGCATATAGTCAGGACACCGACCGTCCTAACCCACCCGGCGCACCCGCGCCCAAGGAGCCCCATGAAGCGTTCCGTCACCGCCAGTCTGCTCGCTGCTCTCGCCCTGTCCGCCTGCGCCACCAGCCCCGCGCCCGAACCCGCACCAGTCAATACCCGCGCCCAGGACACCCGCACCTTCACGGCTGTCACCCCCACCCTGACCGCCCTGCCCGGCGCGACCATCGTCCAGGGCGTCATGCCCGGCCTGCGCGGCAACGCCGCCTACGCCATCGAAGTGCCCACCACCTGGAACGGCCAGCTGATCATGTACGCCCACGGCTACGCCGGCGACGGCCCCGAACTCAGGGTGCAGCTCCCGGCCCTGCGCGCCTACTGGCTCAGCCTCGGGTACGCCTGGGCGGCCAGTTCCTACAGCGCCAACTACTACGACGTGCAGGCCGGCGTGGAGGACACCAACGCCCTGGCCAACGCTTTCAGCACCCTGACCGGCAAGGCCAAGCCCACCAAGACGCTGATCATGGGCGTCAGCATGGGCGGCCACGTCGCCGGCGCCGCCATAGAGAAGGAGACGGCGCAGACCGCAAAGAACAGGACCACGTACGCCGCCGCCATGCCCGTCTGCGGCGTCATGGACGAGGAGTACGAATTCCAGTGGCTGGGTGACTACACCCTGGTCGCCGCTCAGCTTGCGGGCCTGGGACCCAAAGCCTTCCCGCAGGGGACCGACACATACAAGGCCCTGCTGCCCGACATCCTGAACGCCAACTTCAGCTCGTACAGCGGCGCACTCTGGCAGGAGAACGCCACGCAGGGCGCCAAGCTCCGCGAGATCGCCCGCAACCTCACAGGCGGCGACCGGCCCGTGTTCAACCTCGGCTTCCGCGTCGCGGCCCTCCAGGGCGCCGTGTTCAGCACCGGCGGCTCGGACGGCACCGTGACCGGCATCCTGCCCCGCAACATCTACGGGAATGCGAACACCACCTACCGCTGGACGACCGGCGCGACCCCCACCCCGGCCGAGGTCGCCTTCAACGCCAGCATCCTGCGCGTCACGCCCGCCCAGAACCCCAACCCGACCCTGAACGGCAGCGTCCGGTACCTGCCCCGCGTGAACGGCGAGATCAGCGTGCCCGTGCTGACCCTGCACACCACGGGGGACTTCTACGTGCCCTTCAAGCACCAGCAGCTGTACCGCGCCGCCGTGACCGCCGCCGGAAACGGCGACCGCCTCGTGCAGCGCGCCATCCGCGCCGCCGGACACTGCGAATTCACCGGACCCGAACTCGTCGAGGGCTTCAACGACCTCGTGAAGTGGGAAGCGGGCGGCGCGAAACCCGCCGGGGACGACGTCACCACCCCCGCCGTGCTGGCCGACCCGAACTACGGCTGCAGATTCACCCGCAGCACCCGCCCCGGCGTGGACGCCTGCCCCGCGAACTGAGGGGAGTGGGAAGTAGGGAGTAGGAACAGAGGGGGCATTCCGGTTCGGGGTGCCCCCCTCGCTTTATTCCGGCAGGGAGGGCAGCACCGTCAGCAGGGCGCGGCCCTCCCGCAGCGAGGCGGTCACCGTGTCGCCCTGCGCCTCGTTGCTGACCGTCCAGCCGCTCCCCAGCGGAATATCCGCGTCAGAGAGCGGCCAGCGCACGCCCTCCAGGCTCAGGCCGCGCAGGTCCGTCACGGCCAGCACGCTCAGGGTCGCGCCGCGCGGCACCACCAGCGACAGGGGAGAGGCGGGCGTCAGCGGCCAACCCCACTCGTCCCCGCTGCTCAGGGTCAAGCGCAGGCCCTCACGCTCGGCTAGGCGCACGGCGAGCAGCGCCAGCGCCAGCGTGTGATCGAAGCGCCCACCGAACGCGCCCAGCAGCACCAGCTCCGTCGCGCCCCGCTCGCGCGCCACGCGGATCGCCAGTTCCGCGTCCGTCTCGTCCTTCGCCGCCGGGTGGACCTCGCGCGGGGCGTCCACGAACACGCCCGCCGACGAGTCGAAATCCCCCACCCACACGTCCACGCGAACACCCAGGCCCCACATGCCCAGCAGTGCCGCGTGCCGCGCCCCGCCATCCGCCGCGACCACCACGTCCGGGCGAGGCAGCGCCGCCAGCAACGGCGAATCCACCAGCCGACCCCCCACCAGCACCCACGCGATCACGCCCGGTCCTCCGGCAGACGCCGCACACCTGACGCCTCCACGCTCAGGCGCAGGCGATCCCCGTCCAGCGCCGCCGCCTCCCGCGCACTCAGCGTCAGGGACAGCGGCCCCCACGCGTGCGCGACCGTGACCTGCACGCCCCCCTCCACCGGCTGCCGCGCCACCACCGGCCACCACTCACCCACGCCGGGCCGCAACGCTTCCTCCGGCATGAACCGCACCCAACCCGGCCCGTCCGGCAGCAGGTTCGACTCGCCCAGGAACGCCGCCACCCACGCCGTCGCGGGCCGCGCGAACACCTCCTCCGCCCCCCCCACCTGCACCAGTTCACCCGCCCGCATGACCGCCACCCGCCCGGCCAGTGCCCGCGCCTCCCGCTGATCGTGCGTGACCAGCAGCACCCCGGCCCTCACCCGCGCGAACAGCGACCGCAGCCCCGCGCGGAGTTCGGCGCGCAGCCGCTCGTCCAGGTTCGACATCGGCTCATCCAGCAGCAGCAGCCCCGCCCCCGTCGCCAGCGCCCGCGCCAGCGCCACCCGCTGCGCCTGCCCCCCCGACAGCTGCGCCACCCGCCGCGCCTCCAGCCCCGGCAGATCCACCAACGCCAGCGCCTCGCGCGCCCGCGCCTCCGCCACCCCACGCCCCGCCCCCCGCACCCGCGGCCCGTACGCCACGTTCCCCAGCACGCTCAGATGCGGAAACAGCGCGTAATCCTGAAACACCAACCCCACCCCACGCGCCTCCGGCGGCAGGCCCGTCACGTCCCGACCCGCAACCGCCACCGACCCCGCATCCGGCCGCTCCAGGCCCGCCACCACCCGCAGCACCGTGCTCTTCCCGCACCCACTCGGGCCCAGCAGCGCCACCGTCTCACCCGCCGCCACATCCAGCGACACGCCCCGCACCGCCGCCACCCCACCAAACGACTTGCGGAGACCGGCGAGGGACAGGGCAGCGGGAAGGTCGGTCACGCGGGACAGCATCTCACGTCACCTCGCCTTCGCCGCCGTCCAGCAGCGTGAAGGCCAGCGTGGCGAGGATGAGGAGCGCGGTCGCCAGCGCGCAGGCCTCGCCGAGGTTGCGTTCGCCGGGGCGGCCCAGCCGCTCGTACAGGCCGGTGCTGAGGGTCGCCCACTCGGGCCGCGTGAGCACCAGCGTCGCGCCGAACTCGCCCAGCACGGTCGCCAGGGCCAGCGCCCCACCGCCCCGCAGGGCCGGGAAGGCGAGGGGCACGGTGACGGACCGGAACGCCGCGCCGCGCGAGGCGCCCAGCGAGCGGGCCGCCTCGAACAGCCGGGGTGGAATGGCCCGCAGCGCGGGCAGCAGCGAGCGCACCACCAGCGGCCACGCCAGCAGCGTGTACGCCGCAATCAGCATGGGCAGCGTCGCGGCCAGCACCGGGTACGCCAGCAGGTACCCCACCGCGAGGCTGACCGGAGAGACCATCAGCGGCAGCAGCGATACCAGATCCAGCGCCCGCGACCCGGCCCGCCACGCGCCCAGCGCGTACAACCCGCCCAGCAGCGTGGCACCAGCCAGGGCCATCAGCCCGAAGCGCACGGTGTTCCACACCAGCAGCGGCGTGTCCGGGTCCGCCAGCACCCCCTGCCAGTACCCCAGCGTGAACCCCGACGTGCCCAGCACACCCCGCACCACCACCGCGACCAGCGGCGCGAAACACACCAGCGCCACCACGCCCCCCAGCCCCAGCAGCGCCACCCGCGCCCCGCCCCGCGCACGCGGCATGCCACCCAGCGGCACGCCCACCCCGCCCCGCGACAGCGCCACGTACGCCCACGTCGCCAGCAGCGTGAACCCCAGTTGCCCCACGATGAGCGCACTCGCCTCCGACAGGCGCAGTTGCAGCGCCGTCAGGGTGTAGATCTCCACCTCCAGCGTCGCGAACCGCTCCCCGCCCAGTGCCAGCGGCAGGCCGAAACTCAACGCCGAGTACAGGAACACCAGTACCACCCCCGCCAGCACCCCCGGCAACGCCAGCGGGAGCGCCACGCCCAGCGCCGCCCGCCAGGCCGACGCCCCCAGCGACCGCGCCGCGCCCACCATGTTCCCCGGCACCCGCGCGAACCCCGCGTAACTCAGACGCACCAGCACCGGCAGGTTGAAGAACAGGTTCCCCAGCACCAGCAGCGTCGGCGTGTCACTCAGGTCCACGCCCAGCAGGCGCGTCACCCACCCCTGCGGCCCCAGGAGCGCACTCAGGCCCAGCACCGCCACCAGCGTCGGCGTCACGAACGGCAACAACAGCAGCCGCAGGAACACCCCCTTCCCACGCACCTCGAACCGCGACAGCAGGAACGCCAGCGGCACCCCGATCAACGCCGCCACACCCGCCGTCACGCCCGCCTGCGTCAAGGTCCACCCAAGGCGACCCTGGAAGTACGGGTCACGCCACACGTCCAGGGTCACGCCACCCTCACGCAGCGTTCTAGCCAGCGGCAGGACGAGGCACAGGGCCACGAAGATCAGGCCGGGCAGGGCGAGGAGCCAACCCTGGAGTTTCGTGCGCGTCATGGGTGGGCGCCTGCGGCGGGCTGCCCCACCCCCCACCCCCCATCCCCAGGGGGGACGGGGGAGCGGTCGCTGCGCTCGGCAAGAGATTCTTTCGGTGCGGTGTTGTTGTGTTGTGCGGTGGCGTGTCTGGCCTCGACGCCATCCTCCGCAACCGCCGAAGGCCCGTGCGCTGCGCGCACGACGGCTCGTGGGCCTGGACGGTAGAGGGGCAGGGTGTCTTGGGGCATGTCGGCAGGTTCTACTTGTTCAGCTCAGGCGAAAGCAGGTGTGCAGGCTCCCCTCTAAGGGGAGCTGTCAGTGCAGCTGACTGAGAGGTCCTGCGCAGCAGTTGTGTTGCTGTTCCCACTTCCCACTCCCCACTGCCCTCACCTCGCGCGGAGCACCTGCGTCACCCACGCGTCCACGAGGCGCTGGGGGTTGCTGGCGACCTCTGCCTTGATGGGGGTGGGTTGGGGTTCCTGCGCGAAGGTGAACACGGGGTTCAGGGGGGTGCCTTTCACGGCGGGGTAGATCCACATGCGGGTGGGGATGTCGGTCTGGATGGGGGCGCCCAGCATGAAGTCCACGAATTTCCGGGCGAGGGCGGTCTGCTTGGTGCCTTTGAGGATGCCGACACCTTCGAGCTGGGTGGAGGTGCTGCCGGGCAGGAAGAGGTTTCCGGTGGGGGACTGGGCGGGGAGTTTGGTGGGGGTGAAGCCGTCGGCGTAGAAGACTTCGGCGGCGGGGCTGCTGGCGTAACTCAGGACGATGGGGTACTTGCCGCCGTTCCTGGTGAAGTCCTTGTAGTAGGCGTCGCTCCAGCCGCGCGTGACCTTCATGCCGCCCGCGCGGGCGGCGCGCCACCAGTTCCACGCGCCGGTTTCGCCGTAGTGGTTGACGGTGGCGAGGAGGAACGCGAGGCCGGGGCTGCTCGTGGCGGGGCTCTGCACGACCGTGAGCTTGGCGTAGGCGGGGGTTTTCAGGTCGTCGAGGCTCTTGGGCAGTGCGACGCCGTTCTTCTCGAACCACGCGCGGTCGTAGTTCAGGGCCACGAAGCCGTAATCGACGGTGTTCAGCAGGCCGTCGTCGCCCAGGCGGTACGCGGCGGGCACGCGGGACAGCGCGGGGCTCTTGTACGGCTGGAGAATACCCGCCTGCCGGGCGCGGGGCAGGAGACTGTTGTCGAGGCCGTACACGACGTCGGCGATGGGGGCGCGGCGGGTGAGGATCAGGCGGTTCAGGAGTTCCCCGGCGTCGCCGCCCTTGATGAAGCGCACCTTGGCCCTGTTCTGCGTCTCGAACGCGGCGATCAGTTTCTTGTCCACGTCGAACGAGTCGTGCGTGATGACGGTCAGGGTGGTCTGGGCACTGGCGGCGCCAGCGGCGGCGAGTGCGGTCAGCAGGATCAGTATGTTGCGCATAAGAAAGTCCCCTCGCGTCACGAGGGGAAGCGGTGGGCCGTCACCACGGGTGTGGGCGGCCGGTCACGCTCCCTCCGCCGGAATGACCCGGATCAGGTTCCTGGGGTAAGTCTCAGCCCGCCGATCTCAGCAGGCACCCCCGGTGACGCACCCGGCAGGATAGCGCAGGCCGCCGCACGGGGAGTGTCCTGCGTCACCGGTTGCGGTTGCCGCGCGCGGCGCGTGCCACCCTGGCGCATGCGGAATCTGCTCGTGTGGGTGGTCGTGCAGGATGAGGGGGGCCGGGTGCTGCTGGGGCGCCGGGACGGCTCGGCGTACGGGCATGGCCTGTGGGGCCTGCCGGGCGGCGGCGTGGAGCGCGGTGAGGGCCTCCCCGAGGCGGCCGCGCGCGAGGTCTGGGAGGAGACGGGCCTGACCCTCGACCCGGCCGCGCTGGCCCTGCTGGGCGTGCGCCGCTACGAGGTGGACGGCGCGCAGGGCACCGATTTCCTGTTCTGCGCGCGGTTCTGGGAGGGCGAGCCGCAGCCGCTCCACAAGACCTCCGAGGTCGCCTGGTTTGCCCCCGACGCGCTGCCAGCCGACACCCTGCCGTGGATCGCGCCGCTGCTGGACGCCCACCTGCGGCGCGGGGCGCGCCTGACCGAGCAGTTGCGCGACGTGCGCGAGGCCCGGGTGATCGCGTGACGTTTCATCTGGTGGCGTGGCTGATCGTGCAGGACCATGCGGGGCGGGTGCTGCTGGGCCGCCGCTCCGGGTCGTCGTACGCCGATGGGCTGTGGGGCCTGCCGGGCGGGCACGTGGAGGCGGGGGAGACGCTGGCGCAGGCGGCGGCCCGCGAGGCGCTGGAGGAGGTGGGCCTGCGCGTGAACCCGGCGGGCCTGACCTGCCTGGGGGCCTGCCGCTACCACCTGGACGGGATGGGAGGCCTGGACGTGTTCTTCCTGACCCACGCGTGGGCAGGCGAGCCCACGCCACTGGAGAAGACCTCGGAGGTCGGGTGGTTCGACCCGCACGCCCTGCCGGGGGACGCCCTGCCATGGCTGCCGGGCGTGCTGGACGCGCATCTGCGCGGCGGGGTGCGCCTCTCGGAGATGCTGGACGGCTGGGCGGCGCTGCGGGAGGTCGGGGCGGGTCAGCCGCGTGGGATTTCGTAGGCTTCGAAGCGGACCTTCGTGACCCGGTACGTTCCCTTCGCGGCGCTGCCCTGGAGCTTCAGGGTGGTGTACAGGTACCCGACGATGTGCCCGGCGAGGTCCACCGAGACCCGGACGTCCAGTTCGTCGCGCTTCTGCCCGTCGGGGCTCACGTAGCGCAGCGCGCCGCCCAGGGTGGGTGTGGCCTTCAGCGCGGCGGGGGCGTTGCGGGTCAGCCAGTCGCGGACCTCGGCGTTCAGGCTGCCGGGCAGGAGGGACTGGCCGTTCACGACGAGTCGCCCGGGCCCGACCTGCACGAGCTTGCCGTACGACGCGGCGGCCTTCACATCCGGCTGGGGAATCTCGCGCAGCTGGCCGTTGGCGACGGTCAGCACGCGGGTCAGGCCGCTCGCCTCACCCAGGGCGTAGCCGGTCATGGTGTCCAGCAGGAGTTCGGGGCGGCCGTCGTTGTTCACGTCGCGCTGCCCGGCGAAGGTGTTGCGCGGGTCGAGCCGCCACTGCCGCTGCGTGAGACTCACGCCCTGAAAGCGCAGGACGAAACCGGTCAGGGGGCCGCTCGTGTCCGGGTCGAAGGGTTGCAGGGTGGTGATGGTCACGCCGGGCCGGTCGAGCAGCAGGGTCGTGGGTTGCGCGTGCGCGGTGCCGAGCAGGCTCAGGGTGGTCAGCAGGAGTCGGGTGGTGTGGGTCATGGGCGGGTCCTTCGCCGTGTGGCGGGAGTGCTGACCGGAGCGTACGGAACGGGTGGGACAGTTGCCGGGACACTTCGGTGCCCCCGAATGGTGAGCTGAGGTGTTCCCGCTGGATGAACACTTTCCGCTGGCGGCAACTCATTTCATTTGAAATACTTCCATCTGAAATGAACGCCGCCCCCCTTCACCCCACCGCCCCGGTCATGGACGACCTGTACGGCCTCGTCCGGCTGATCCTGCGCTTCTCCCGGCGCGTGCACCACGTCCTGGACGACCCGCTGGAAACCGCGCTGGGCCTGAACACCAAGGAACTGCTCGTGCTGGCGACCATCATGGACGGCGCAGGCACCCCCGGCGCGGTCGCGCAGGCGCAGAACCTCCCCGCGCCTACCGTGACCCGCATGGTCACCAAACTCGTGCAGGCCGGACTGGTGCGCCGCGTCAGCGACCCCGGCGACCTGCGACTGCAACGCCTGGAACTCACGCCCGACGGGCAGGCCACCCGCGCCCGCACCCGCGCGGTCGCGCAGGACATCGTCCACGCGCACTTCGGACACCTGCCCCCCGAGCGCGTGCAGGCCGCGCTGGCCGCGCTGGCCGATCTGGACGCCGCCCTGCACGCCCCCACCACAGGAGAGCCGCAATGACCCCCACCCCCGCGACCCACAGCGGCCTGAACGAACGGGAGAAGATCCTCGCGTTCGTCGGCATCCTGACCGTACTGTTCCTGTCCAGCCTGAACCTCACGGTCGTCGGCAGCGCCATGCCGCGCGTCATCAGCGACCTGGGCGGCTTCCACCTGTACGCCTGGGCGTTCACCGCGTACTCCCTGGCGACCACCATCACCATTCCCATCGTCGGCACCATCAGCGACCGCTACGGGCGCCGCCCGCTGATCCTGCTCGGCATCGCCGTGTTCACCCTGGGCAGCGTGCTGCTGGGCTTCGTACAGAACATGGAACAGTTGATCATCCTGCGAGCCGTGCAGGGCATCGGCGGCGGCACCCTGATGGCCATGAGCTTCACCGCCATCGCCGACCTGTTCACACCCATCGAACGCGGCCGCTACCAGGGCTACACCGGCGCCGTCTGGGGCGTCAGCTCCGTCGTCGGGCCCCTCGTCGGCGGCTTCCTGACCGACCACCTGGGGTGGCGCAGCGTGTTCTTCGTGAACCTGCCCTTCGCGCTGCTCGCCGCGTTCTTCATCTGGCGGTACTTCCGCCTGCCCGCTCCCGGCGGACGCGGGCATTTCGACGCCCCCGGCGCCCTGCTGCTCGGTGCGTCCGTCACCACCCTTACCCTGGCCCTGTCGTGGGGCGGCGGCACGTACGGCTGGGGCAGCGCGATCATCCTCGGGCTGCTGGCCGCCACCCTGGTCACCTTCGGCGCGTACGCGTGGCACAGCGCCCGCCAGGAACGCCCCATCCTCGACCTGCGCCTCCTGAAGGACCGCGGCATCGCCATCGCGTCCCTCGCGGGCTTCCTGACGAGCGCCGGCATGTACGCCGCGATCCTGTACCTCCCGCTGTACATGCAGGGCGTGCGCGGCAGCAGCGCCAGCGGCAGCGGCCTCGCCCTGGCCCCCCTGATGTTCGGCATGATCCTCACCAGCACCCTCAGCGGGCAGGTCGTCAGCCGCACCGGGCGCTACAAGACCCTCATCCTGGCGGGCGGAATCGTCGCCACAGTCGCCCTGTTGTTCGCCACCACGCTCGGCACCGGCACGCCCATCCTGATCGCCGTGGGCATCATGGTCCTGCTGGGCCTGGGCCTGGGTCCCGTGAACAGCCAGCTGACCCTGGCCGTGCAGAACGCCGCGCCGCGCGAGCAGTTGGGCAGCGCCACCAGCGGCAACCAGTTCTTCCGGCAGATCGGCGGCACCCTGGCCGTCAGCCTGTTCGGCGCGCTCGTGAACGCCCACCTGAACGCCAACCTCGCCGCGCAGCTGCCCGACGCCGCCCGCACCCTCCCGGCCCCCGTGCAGGACGCCATCGCCAACCCGAACCTGCTGACCAGCCCGCAGGCCACCGCGCAACTCGGCGCGGGCCTGAGCCGACTGGGCGACGCGAACCTGCTCCAGCCCATCCTGGACGCCCTGCGCGGCGTCATGGCAGGTGCCATCGATCAGGTGTTCCTGGTGTCCGCCGTGCTGGTCGGCCTCGCGTTCCTGGCAACCATCGCCCTGCCCGAACGCCCCCTGAAGGGCTGCGCCGGACTCGCCCCCCGCGCCGAGAAGCTGGAGGTCGGCGCCACCGACTGACGGGAAGTAGAACGTGGGAAGTGGGGAGTGGAACTTCGGCTGGCCCGATCCACTCCCCACTTCCCACTCTCCACTCACGGCACGGGCCAGCGGATCGTGCCCAGCTGATCGGTACGCCACGCCCGCGAGTGGACCTGCGCCAGCCGCGTCAGCACGTCCGGGTGAGGGTGCCCGTAGGTGTTCCGTCCCACGCTGACCACCGTGTCGGCGGGGGTGGTCTGCGCCAGGAGGGCCGCGCCGGTGCTGTGGCGGCTGCCGTGGTGCGCGGCCTTCAGGAGGTCCAGCGGCCCGGCGACGAGTCGTTCCTCGACGGGGGCGGGCAGGTCGCCCAGGAACGCGGCCCGCCACCCGCGCGACTCCAGGCGCAGGGCGACGCTGTTGTCGTTGTCCTCGGTGCTCCACGCGTGTCCGGCGGGCCACAGGACGGTCAGGGTCGCGCCGTCCGAGCTGACCTGATCGCCCCGGCGGACCTCCCGCACCGGAACGTGCCGCTCCTGCGCGGCCAGCAGCACGGCGGTCAGCACCGGATCGTCCGTCTTGCGCTGCCCGATCCAGACCTCCCCGACCGGCATGGCGCGCAGCACACTCGCCGCGCCCTCGATGTGGTCGGTGTCCGCGTGCGTGGTGACCAGCACGTCCAGCTTCCGCACGCCCAGGGCACGCAGGGTCGGCACGACCGTGTGCGCTCCCACGTCGTAGTCGCTGCCCACTGAACCCCCGGCGTCCACGAGGACCGTCAGGTGGGGGAGGCGGATCAGGGTGCTGTCCCCCTGCCCCACGTCCAGAAAGACGACCTCGCGCGCGGGGTGCAGTCGTCCCGGCAGGGTCGTCAGCAGCAGGCAGGCCAGCCCCGCGCCCAGCGCGGTGGGCGCGCGGACGCGCCCCAGCAGCCACAGCCACCCGGCCAGCACGGCCGCCCCGTACGCCAGCAGGCCGCCCACGCCCACCTGCCCCCAGGTCAGGACCGGGGCCTTCCCGAAGGTCCGGGCGACCAGCAGCAGCGCGTCGGCCAGGACCCCGTTCACCACGTTCAGCGGCAGGGCCAGCGGTCCCAGCAGCCCCGCCAGGAACCCCAGCGGGACGAGCAGGGCCATGATCCCCCCGGCCAGCAGGTTGGCGGGCAGCCCCACCAGCGGCACCTGCCCGAACGTCCCCGCGATCACCGGCAGCGTCCCGGCCTCGGCCAGCAGGGTCGCGGCGAGTCCCAGCCGCAGCCAGCGCGGCCAGCGCCCCGGCAGCAGCCCCGCCACCCGCTCGGACTGCGTCAGGGCCAGCACCGCCAGGAACGACAGCTGGAAGCCCACGTCCGTCAGCCACAGCGGATAGAGGAGCAGGCACGCCAGTGCCGCCAGCGCGATCACGCCCAGCGGGTCGGGCCGCCCGCGCCCCAGCGCCAGCGCCAGCAGGACCGCGCCGCCCATCAGCACGGCGCGCGTGATGCTGGCCGAGGACTGCACGAGCAGCAGGTACGGCCCCAGCAGCAGCACCGGCAGCCCGAACCGCCACGCGGGGGCCGCGCCCAGCCGCGTCAGCAGCAGGATCAGCGCGCCGGTCAGGATCGCCACGTTCTGCCCGGACAGCGCCATCAGGTGCGCCAGCCCCGCCCGCGCGAACGCGTCCCGCACCGCCTCGCCCTCGCTGAACTGCTCGCGGCTGATGTCCCCCCGGTCCCCGAGCTGGGTGGCCTGCATCAGCGCGCCCTGCCGCTCCGTCAGGCCCGTGGTGAGGCCCCGGCGGAACCAGCCGCGCAATCCGCCCTGCGGCTGGAACTCCCGCACCCGCGCCCCCACCAGCGAGCCGCCGGGCGTGACGCTCAGCAGACCCCCCTGCGCGCGGAACCACGCCGCCTGATCGAAGCCCCCGGGCGTGCGGCGGCCCTCCGGGGCGAGCAGGCGACCCGACACCCGCAACTGCCCCGGGCCCTGCGTGGGCTTCGGCGCCAGGGTGAGTCGCGCGGGCGGGTCGCGCAGCGTCAGGAACTGCCCGTCCCACTCGCCCTGCACCGTCACCAGTGCCCCGAACCACGGGGTCAGGGCGTTCGGGCGGGTCAGGACCGCGTGAGCCGAGGCCCAGCCCGCCGCGCCGCCCAGCAGCACCAGCAACAGGAGTACCGGGCGGGCGTGCCACAGCACCAGCCCCGCCCCGACCAGCAGCGCCACCACGCCCCACCCCTGCCCCAGCGCGAGCAGGATGCCGCCGATCACGCCTGCCACTGCCGGGACCGGCCACGGCAGGCTGCCCGCGCGGGGCAGGGGCGCGTTCAGAACGACACCAGCGGTTCCAGCGCCTGCAGAGCCGCCGGTCCGATGCCCTTCACGCGGTCCAGGTCCGCCAGCGACCGGTAGGGCCGCCCCGCCACGATCCTCGCCGCTAGCGCCGGGCCGACCTTCGGCAGGGCCTCCAGCTGCTCCAGACTGGCCGAGTTCAGGTCCAACCGCCCCGAGATCAGCGGTTCGATGCTGCTCGTGGTGGGGTAGACCGGCGCCTCCGGCGTGGCGGGTGCAGGCGAGGTCGCCGCAGGGAGCGCCGCGCGGGTCACGGTCGGCACGCGCGGCTGCGGGAACAGCGCCGGAACCAGCGTGAACGCCGCCGCGAGCAGCACCGCGCCGCCCAGCACGAGCGTCCAGGGATCCAGGCGGAATCTGGGCAGCTGGCGGGTCAGGGTGGGCGGGGTGCCGCCCGGGGTGGGGGCGTGCCGACCCGCCTGGAGGCCTGTGGATGACGTGGGGGAGGACGCGGGGCGACCCGGTGCCGCCTCTGAACTGGGCATCGGTCAGCTTAGAAGTCTGTCAGGGGGCGCGCTGCCTCATCTGCCCTTTGCCCTGCGGGCGGACGTCATGCTATATTCCCGGAGTTTGCCTCCCGAGGGAGGCGTTCCCGCGTGACGCTGCGCGCCCGGCCAGGAGGCCAGCGGCTCCGTGGGAAAAGAGGAGAGCACCATGAAGCGTACCTACCAGCCCAACAACCGCAAGCGCGCCAAGACCCACGGCTTCCGCGCCCGCATGAAGACCAAGTCCGGCCGGAACATCCTCGCGCGTCGCCGCGCCAAGGGCCGTCACCAGCTCACCGTCGCCGACGAGTAAGCTCCCCCCCCGGAGCGGCCCTCATCGCACAGTCTGATCCCCCCAGCGCCACGCAGGAACGGCCCCGCCGTCCGGTGGCGCTGGACTCGTTACGGGGCGACCGGGAATTCCGCAAGGTCCGCGCCCACGGGCAGGCGGTGCGCGACCCGCTGTTCACGCTGCGCGTCACCGAGTACCGCCCCCGCCACGGCGAGACGTGGCGGCCCCGCGCGATCATCGGCATCGTCGTCAGCAAGAAGACCCTGAAGCGGGCCGTGGACCGCAACCGCGCCCGCCGCCGCGCCCGCGAGGCCCTGCGCACCCTGCCCGGTGGCCTCCCGGCCTGCCGCGCCATCCTGCTGCCCAACCCCGCCATCCTGGACGTGCCCTTCACGGACCTCCAGGCCGCCCTGACACGCGCCCTGAGCCGCGCGCCGGGACGGGGCGGCAAGGGCAGCAGCGGCAAGGGCGGCGCCCAGAAGGGCCGGGGGGGCGGGAACCCGCGCGGCGGCGGACGCGTATCTGCCCCCGTGCCCCCCGCCATTCAGCCCGCGCTAGACTCACCGGAACCCGACCCGCACGGAGGGACCGCGTGAACGCGCCCCGCAAACTGATGGTCCGGGCCGTCCGTTCCTACCAGCAGCACCTCTCGCCCCGCAAGCCCGCGCCCACCTGCCGCTTCACCCCGACCTGCTCGGAGTACGCCGCGCAGGCCATCGAACGGCACGGCGCCGTCCGCGGCGGCTGGCTGGCCGCGTGGCGCGTCATGCGCTGCAATCCCCTGGTGCCCGGCGGGTTCGACCCGGTCCCCGAGCACTTCCCCAAGAGGCAACCCCGAAACCCATGAAGACACGACACCTGCTTCCAATCGCCGCCCTGGGCGGCATGCTGCTGCTCAGCGGCTGCGGTCAGACCGGCCCGCTGCCCACCTTCGGCAAGGCCATCACTCCCGAGTGGATCAAGGCCGACTTCGACGGCCAGCCCGGCGACGAGTACATCGCCACGAGCAACCTCCAGGACGTGGTGTTCAACGCCCGCGGCGAGATCATCGGCTGGTACGTCAAGGGCTACGCCGGCACCCCCTACATCAAGAAGAAGGGTGACGGCACCTACGACTTCAGCGCCCTGACCAACCAGAAGGGCATCGTGAACATGGTCGCCGGGCGCAAGGCCCTGGCCGTCGAGGACAAGGCCGCCGGACTCGACCCCGCGCAACCCGCCGAGACGACCATCCCGACCGGCCTCACCACCGACCTGAAAGCCAACCGGCAGGACGCCGTGTTCCGCTACACGCAGGGCGGCGCGACTGTCACGAAGACCGTCACCCTGCATCCCCGCAACTTCAAGGTCGACCTGCAGACCGATGTGACGGGCGGTTCCGAACGCGTGAACATCCTGTTCCCGGGTCTGGGTAAGGCCGACAACCCCCGCGTGCAGGCCTACGCGCAGGGCGCCGCGCAGCCGGCCGCCGTGCAGGGCAGCGGCACCCTGAACGTCGAGAACATCCAGTACGCTGCGTTGCAGGAGAATCCCAGTCAGGTCGCGCATGCGCTGATCATCCGGCCGCAACCGAACGCCCCCGTGCAGGACAGAGCGATGACCGGTACGGCCCCCACCCCCGACACCGTGAACGTCACCCTGACGGGTGGCAGTCAGGGGCTGATCACGGCGTCCGTGCCGACCCCCAGCTTTCTGGAAGTGTACGGCGGGAAGAACGAACTGATCCACCTGTATCAGAGCGGCTACACCGATCTGCCCGGCCTGTTCAAGCCGAACTTCTTCGGTCAGATCAGCCTGCTGATCGTGAAGCTCATGGAGCAGATGTACAAACTGATCGGCAACTGGGGCCTGGTGCTGGTCCTCCTGACGATCCTGCTGCGCGCCATCATGTGGCCGCTGATGCAGGTGCAGGGCCGCACCACCGCCCGCATGCAGGTCATGCAGCCCAAGATCAAGGAAATCCAGGAGAAGTACAAGGACCGCAAGGACATGGACTCCCAGCGGGCCATGCAGGCCGAGATGGCCCAGCTGTACAAGGACTACAACTTCAACCCGGCCGGGTGCTTCTCCACGTTCCTGCCGTTCCCGGTGCTGATCGCCCTGTGGTCCACCATCCGCAACTTCGAGTTCGACAGCGGCTTCCTGTGGCTCCCGGACCTCGCCATTCCCGACCCGTTCTACCTGCTGGCGCTGGTGTACCTGATCGTGAACATCGGCCAGCTGTACGTCATGACCCGCAAGACGCCGGACATGTTCCGCCAGCAGGCGTTCATCTACCTGATCTTCCTGTACTTCGCGCTGACCTTCCCGGCGGGCGTGACGATCTACATCATCCTGTCCACCCTGATCGGCATCGGGCAGCAGATCCTGATCAACAAGCAGGTCGAGAAGGAAACCGCCACCATCGGCCAGAAGGTCGAGAAGGCCCCCGCGCGGCCCGCCAAGGCCAGCAAGACCATCGACGCGCCCAAGAAGTAAGCCCCGTCGAGGGAAAGCGCCCACCCGCAGTCAGGGGTGGGCGCTTTTACTGGTGAGGTTCAGGCCTTGTCGCTGTCTGCCTTCGTGTCCGGGTCGGTCGTCGCGCCGCTGGCGGGCAGGCCGCCCTGCATGCTCCCGAACGAGGTGGGGTTCACGTCCGTGCCGCCCTGCGCGTCGGGGCGCGGGTCGGTCGTCAGGCTCACCTGCTGCGCCTGCGAGGTGGTGTCCCCCGCGTCCGCGTTCACGTCGCTGACCCCGGTGTACTGCCCCTCGGTGGCGGCGTCCCCAGCGTACTTGGGCGTGCCGGTGTTCCACTGGCCCTGATCGTTGATGGTCTCCTGCGAGACGTTCGCGTTCGCCTGCCCGTTCGGTCTGCCCTCTCCCATGATGCTGCCTCCTGCCCCGCCCGCGCGGGGACCAACTGGATTGAATGCGTCGCCGCCCAGCGTAGGCCCGCGCAGGCTGGAATCGGGTGGGGGCCGCGTTCACCAGACCTTACGGCGCGGCCCGGTCCGGCTTAGCGGCCCTCGGACTCGCCACCCTCGCGTTCCCCACCGAAGGTCGCCTCCAGGCCCGCCGCGAGCTGTTCCTTCTCCTGCGCGTTCAGGCGGGCTTCCGGGTGCAGGGGGAGGTAGGTCGGTTCGGGCATGCTGCCGGACCGGACTTCCTTGGCTGCCTCGTCCGCGTCGCGGCCGTAGCCGGGGACGTTCACGTTGAATTTGCTGCGGCCCTCGTCCACGTGCCGCTGCACCAGCCAGGAGATGGGCGCCACGTTGCTGTACCAGGGCCACACGGTCGCGTGACTGTGGCAGTCCGCGCAGGCCCGCGTGAACAGCGCCTCCGTCTGCGGGCTGTCCCACTTCGGCTGCGCCTGAACGGTAGGATTGGCGTGGGCGCGGCCATACGGCACGAGTTGCGCGACGACGAACAGGCCGACGAGCCCCAGCAGCACGCGGGGCAGGAGGGGACGGCGGGTGGGATTCAGTCTCATGGTGCCTCCGGTGAACTCTGAAGCTCAGCCTGTGCTTCCTGGTCCATACCGGGATGTGTCTTGACCTGCGGGAACCTTAAGGGGCGCGGTGCCACCCCACTGCTTCCCGCGCCCCGCCTCCCGACTTCTCCTCACACCCGGTGGCGCAGCAGGCGCAGGCCCATGAATACGACGAACACCGTGCCGCCCTCGTGCGCCAGGACGCCCAGCGGCAGCGGCACCTTGCCCGCCACGGCGAGCGGCGCGACGATCAGGATCACCCCGAACGCGAACAGCAGGTTCGTGATCACGGTGCGCCGCGCGTCACGGGCCAGCCGGACGGCGCCCGCCAGTTTCCCGAGGTCGTTCTGCATGAGAACCACGTCCGCGCTCTCGATGGCGACGTCGGTGCCCGAGGCGACCGCCACGCCCAGGTCCGCGCGGGCCAGGGCGGGCGCGTCGTTCACGCCGTCCCCGACCATGGCGACCGGGCCGGGCAGCTCACCGATCAGGCGCAGCTTGTCCTCGGGCAGCAGACCCGCGCGGTACTCACTGAGGCCCACCTCGGCGGCCACGCTGCGGGCGACCTCCTCGCGGTCCCCGGTCAGCATGACGCGGTGGGCGACGCCGCTGGCCTTCAGGGCGTCCAGCGCGGCGCGGATGTCGGGCCGCAGGGCGTCCGCGACGCCCATCACGCCGGTCACGCGCGGGCCGACGCCCACGATGACGCTACTGCTGCCGCGCGCGCCCAGGTCACTCAGGGCTGCCTGCTGGGTGGCGTCCAGCGTGGCACCCTGTCGGTCCGCGAGGCGGACGTTCCCCGCCCACGCGACCTGCCCGTCCGGCAGGCGTGCCTCTATGCCGTGACCGGGAATCGCCTGCGCGTCCGTCACGGTCAGTGGCGTCACGCCGCGTTCCTGCGCGGCGGTGACGATGGCCTGCGCGATGGGATGCTCGCTGTGGGCTTCCAGTCCGGCGGCCAGCGCCAGCGCCTGCCTCTCATCGTCCGCGTGCACGGCGGTCAGGGTCATGCGGGCCTGGGTCAACGTGCCGGTCTTGTCGAACGCCACGGTCTGCACGCCCGCCAGGGCGTCCATGGCGGCGCTGCTCTTGAACAGCACCCCGGCGCGCGCGGCGGCCGCCATGGCCGAGAGCATCACAGCCGGCGTGCTGATCACCACCGCGCACGGGCTGGCGACCACCATGAACGTCATCGCGCGGTACCACGCGTCGTCCACGCTCAGGCCGAACCCGAAGCGCAACAGGGCGTACACGGCGGGCACGAGGGCCAGCACGATCATCGCGTACGGGCTCTCCCAGCGTTCCGTGAGGCTCTCGGTGCGGCTCTTCTGCGTCTGCGCCTGCTCCATCAGGCCCACCAGTCGCGCCAGGGTGCTCTCGCCCGCCGGGCGGATCACTTCGGCCTCCACGCTGCCGTTCAGGTTCACGGTCCCGGACGCCAGCTCCGCACCGGGGGCCTTGTCCACCGGGACGCTCTCGCCCGTGATGGGGCTCTCGTCCACGCTCGTCTGGCCCCGAACGACCCGCGCGTCGGCGGCGACCCGCTCGCCGGGCCGCACGACCAGCAGGTCCCCGATGCGGATCTCGCCCAGTTCGCACCATTTCTCCACGCCGTCCCGGCGGACGGTGGCGCCCTCCGGGTTCAGGTTCATCAGGGCCTGGATGGCGCTGGACGTGCGGCCCATCGCCCAGTCCTGCAGGGTGTTGCTCAGGCTGAACAGGAACAGCAGGATCGCGCCGTCCGCCGCCTGCCCGATGCTCGCCGCGCCCATGGCCGCGAGGACCATCAGCAGGTCCACGTCCAGCTTGCGTTTGGCAAACAGCGAGTGCAGCGCCTCGCGCCCGGCAGGAATGCCGCCTGCCAGGAACGCCGTGACGTACCCGGCCCACTGCACCGCCGGGAGGTGCAGGAGGTACTGCCCAACCAGGCCCACGATGAGGCCCGCGAGGGTCAGGGCGGTGAGGGTGACGGCGCGGCGCAGCTCCGGCGACATCGTGAAGCGCGGCCCGGGCTGGTCGTTCTGTGGGGGCCGGTCGCGCGTGGGGGTAAGGGTCTGGGTGGTCACGGGATGCCTCCGGGGTGGGGGAGAGGAACAACCCTCCTTAATAGGAAGGATTCTCAATAAGAGGATTCTACTCCCCCCGCCCCCCGAACTCAACGCAGAACACCCACCGGAATGCTCGGCAATCCCAGGCCGCCAGACCCGAACGCCGCCTCACCGGACAACAGCGAGGCGGCACACATCGGCTCAGGACTAGAACCTCCGCTCAACCGGGCCGTGCCACCCGCGTGACCGTCACGTCGGTGGTGCCCAGCCCGCGCCGGACCGTGAAGGTGCTGCTCACGCCCGGCGCGGCCCCCAGGCGCAACTCGTGAAAGTACGCGCCCTGCACGTCCACCCCGTCGATCGCGACGATCTCATCCCCGGTCTTCAATCCCGCCTGAGCGGCCGGGCTCCCGTCGAATACCGTGCGGCAGCGCACGCCCCGCCCGTCCGCGAGCGGTTCCAGCCACGCGCCCGTCATGCCCAGCCCCTGCAACCCCGGATGGTGCCGCCGCAGCAACCGCAGCTGGCCCCGGTGATTGATCTCGTCCTCGAACACGTGGAACCACATGAAGTGCCGGTTCCCCGTGCTGCCCCAGAAGGGGAGGGGTTCGTCCAGCCACGCGTCATCCCGTGAACCCAGCAATTCCAGCGTTCCGGCGCGCACGCGGGCCAGTTCCTCCAGGTAGTGCCGCAGCGGGCGCCCCCGGATCTCCGCGCGGCCCTGCTCCCCGAGGTTCAGCCCCGGCCGGTACTGCGCCTCTAGGGCACTGTCCGGGTCCGGGTGCCCGTCGCTGATCAGCTGGTAGATGCGCTCCACGGCCGCCATGTGCGCCAGCAGCATCCCGGCGCTGTTCGCGTGCCCGTCCGGAATCAGGTCCAGTTCCTGTGGCGTCCAGCCCTGCACGGCGTCCAGCGTCGTCTCGCGCGTGTACGTCATCATCCCGACCAGGCGGGCGATCATGGGCGTGAAACCGGGCCGGTCCGTGAGCAGCGTGGAGGACATGTGAGCAGCATACGGGTCCGGAGCGGTCGCGTCCGCAGCGGGCCTGGCTTGATCGCACGCCGGGGGGGCGCATGAGCCGCATGACAGGTCCGGTCAGATGTCGGTCACCCCGGCGGCACATCTTCGCGCATGTTCCGCCTTCTCCCGCTGGCCCTCCTGACCGCTCTCTCGACCACGACGGCAGCCACGCCTGCCCCGCTGCATGGCATCTGGCAGCTGACCGGCTTCAGCGTGAACGGCCACGCCATCGCGACTCCCGACACGACCCTGTTCATCTCCGGCGAGCGTGTGAGCGGCCGGCTCGGGTGCGGGTCATACGAGGGCCGTCTGAACGTGGAGCGCGGCACAGTGCAGATGCAGGTCGGCCCGGACGCGCCCGCCCCGACCGTCCGCTGCCTGTACGCCCAGCCCGGCGCGTACCACGCGGCGCTGAATGCCGTCACCGGGTACGCCATCACCCGGGATACGCAGGACCTCGTGCTGTTCTCCAAGCAGGGCCGCCTGACCTTCACCCGCATCGGGTACGTCACGCCCGCGAAGAAGTAAGCGCCGGGCGCGGGGGCGGAGTCAGCCGAGCTTGCGCTGACTCCGCCCCCGCGCCCCGTCTGGGGCTGGCGTCCGGCGTTACTTCAGTTCGGCGGCGAGGTTCAGCACGGCTTTCTTCAGGGTGACGGCCCCGGCCCCGGCGGAGAGGACCTCGCCGGTGCTGCCGTCCACGATACGGGCGACCGCGCGGGCGGCGCCGCTCCCGTCGGGTTCCACGGTGATCTCCAGTCGCTGCCCGTGGCTCAGGCTGGTCGCGGCGGTGTTCAGCACCCAGTCGGCCCAGTTGATCTTCTCGGCCTGCGGGGCGTTCGCCTTCGCCTCCTGCTTCTCGCGGTACGCCTGGGTCTTCTGGTCGACGTGCGTGCGGATGACCTCGAAGCGTTCGGGGTTCGTGAGGGTGTCGAAGGGGACCTCGTCGCCGCTGTCCGGGTGGTGGACGAGTGCGTCGGGCTGCATCTTCTTCACGACGCTGGCCATGATGCGGACCTCGGCGGCGGGCACGTCCCACGGCACGTCCTCCTCGCCTTCCATTTCAGGCTGGGTGTCGGGCGCGGCGGCCTCCACGAGGCGGGCGATGACGCGCTGCTGTTCGGGTTCCAGTTCCTCGATGACCTTCGCGGCGGCGCGGTATGAGCGGGCCTGCGCCTCGTTCTTCGGCTGGATGCCCAGCGGATCGAGGACTTTCGCGACGTCGGACGCGTCGATCAGGCGTCCGGCCTGCGGGGCGGTGAAGCCCCAGCGGTCCTGCAGGTACGCCTCGAAGGACTCGTAGGAGGCGCGGTAGAACCCGTTGTCGCGGATCTCGCTGAGGGCCTGTCCGGTGCGGCGGAAGTCGCGCAGGCCGTCGCGGACGGTCTGTTCCAGCGCGGAGAGGCGGGCGGACTCGTGGGGGGCGAGGGAAGCGGTCACGTCCTGAAGTATGCGCGAGCGGCGGCCCCGGCGTCCGGGGGAGGCGACCCCGACCGACGTGCGTTGTCCCCGGCGGGGTGACGATGTCGGGCTTTCGTGCCTGCACGGGTAACGCCCGCCCACACACGGAACATTTATGATGGAAGAACCGCCCCGTCGGGGGCAAGGAGGAAACCAATCATGGCGATGAACCTGTTCGGGACGCGCGACGTCCTCACCACGCAAAGCGGTCAGAAACTCTACTACTACAACCTGAACAAACTTCAGGAGCAGGGCCACGACATCAGCCGCCTCCCGGTCAGCATCAAGGTGCTGCTCGAGAGCGTCCTGCGCGAAGCGAACGACTACGACGTCCGCCGCGAGGACGTCACCACCGTCGCCGGGTGGAAACCCGTCAACGAGGAAGTCGAGATTCCCTTCAAACCCGCCCGCGTGATCCTCCAGGACTTCACCGGCGTGCCCGCCGTCGTGGACCTCGCCGCCATGCGCAGCGCCATGGTCAAGCTCGGCGGTGACCCCAGCAAGATCAACCCGCTGATCCCCGTGGACCTCGTCATCGACCACAGCGTGCAGGTGGACGAGTTCGGCACCGAGTTCGCCCTGGCCAACAACATGGCCCTCGAATTCGAACGCAACCGCGAACGTTACGAGTTCCTGCGCTGGGGCCAACAGGCCTTCGACAACTTCGGCGTCGTGCCCCCCGCCAGCGGCATCGTGCACCAGGTCAACCTGGAGTACCTCGCCAAGGGCGTCCAGAGCCGCCCCGAAGATGACGGCGTCGTCGTGTACCCCGACAGCCTCGTCGGCACGGACAGCCACACCACCATGATCAACGGCCTGGGCATCGTCGGCTGGGGCGTCGGCGGCATTGAGGCCGAAGCCGTCATGCTCGGCCAGCCCATCTACATGCTGATGCCCGAAGTGATCGGCTTCAAGATCACGGGCGCCATGCCCGAAGGCGCCACCGCGACCGACCTCGCGCTGCGCGTCACCGAGATGCTGCGCGCCAAGGGCGTCGTCGGCAAGTTCGTCGAGTTCTACGGCGCGGGCCTGAGCAACATGACCCTCCCCGACCGCGCCACCATCGCCAACATGGCCCCCGAATACGGCGCGACCATGGGCTTCTTCCCCGTGGACGACGAGGCGCTGCGCTACCTGCGCCGCACCGGCCGCCTGGACACCGAAGTCGAACTGGTCGAGGCGTACTACAAGGCCCAGGGCATGTACCGCACCGACGACACCGTCGACCCCGTCTTCACCGACACCATCGAACTCGACCTGGGCACCATCGTCCCCAGCCTCGCGGGCCCCAAGCGTCCCCAGGACCGCGTGGACCTGACCGGCATGCACACCGTCTTCAACGAGGCCCTCACCGCGCCCGTCAAGGCCCGCGGCTTCGAACTGCCCGAAGGCAAGCTGGACGCGCAGGGCACCATCACCGGCACCGACATCAAGATCGGCCACGGCGCCGTGACGCTCGCCAGCATCACCAGCTGCACGAACACCAGCAACCCCAGCGTCCTGATCGCTGCCGGACTGGTCGCCAAGAAAGCCGTCGAACTGGGCCTCAAGAGCAAACCCTGGGTCAAGACCAGCCTCGCCCCCGGCAGCCGCGTCGTCACCGAGTACCTCGAAGCCGCCGGTCTCCAGAGCTACCTCGACCAGATCGGCTTCAACACCGTTGGCTACGGCTGCATGACCTGCATCGGCAACAGCGGCCCGCTGCCCGAACCCACCGTGGACGCCATCAACGAAGGTGACCTCGTCGTCGCCAGCGTCCTGAGCGGCAACCGCAACTTCGAAGGCCGCGTCAACCCCCACATCAAGGCCAACTACCTCGCCTCCCCGCCCCTGGTCGTCGCGTACGCCCTGGCCGGCACCGTCGTGAACGACATCGTGAACGACCCCATCGGCACCGGCCCAGACGGTCAGCCCGTCTACCTGCGCGACGTGTGGCCCACCACCGCCGAAATCCAGCAGGTCATGGACCAGGCCATCAACGCCGAGATGTTCAAGAAGGTCTACGACGGCATCGAGAAGAGCAACCAGGACTGGAACGCCATCCCCGTCGCGGAAGGCGCGCTGTACGACTGGAAGGAAGACAGCACCTACATCCAGAACCCCCCCTTCTTCGACAACCTCGCCGGAGGCCCCAGCGACATCGTCAGCATCGAGGGTGCGCGCGCCCTGGTGAAGGTCGGCGACAGCGTCACCACCGACCACATCAGCCCCGCCGGTTCCTTCAAGGCCGACACCCCCGCCGGGAAGTTCCTCACCGAACGCGGCATCCAGCCGAAAGACTTCAACAGCTACGGCAGCCGTCGCGGCAACGACCGCATCATGACCCGCGGCACGTTCGCCAACATCCGCCTGAAAAACCAGCTCGCCCCCGGCACCGAAGGCGGCTTCACCACCGACTACACCACCGGACAGGTCAGCAGCATCTACGACGCCAGCGTCAACTACAAGGCCAGCAACATCCCCCTCGTCATCTTCGCCGGTAAGGACTACGGCATGGGCAGCAGCCGCGACTGGGCCGCGAAGGGCACCTTCCTGCTCG
The DNA here is from genome assembly GCF_014648135.1 of Deinococcus sedimenti. Classification (NCBI taxonomy): domain Bacteria; kingdom Thermotogati; phylum Deinococcota; class Deinococci; order Deinococcales; family Deinococcaceae; genus Deinococcus; species Deinococcus sedimenti. The sequence goes on from NZ_BMQN01000002.1 coordinate 446,000, forward strand.
GCGTGAAGGCCGTCATCGCCGAGAGCTTCGAGCGCATCCACCGCAGCAACCTCGTCGGCATGGGCGTCCTGCCCCTGCAGTACAAGAACGGCGAGACCGCCGAGAGCCTGGGCATCAACGGCGACGAGACCTTCGACGTGATCCTCCCCGGCGACCTCAAACCCCGCCAGGACGTCACCGTCAAGATCACCGCCGCCGACGGCCAGAGCCGCACCATCACCGTCCAGTGCCGCATCGACACGCCCGTCGAAATCGACTACTACAAGAACGGCGGCATCCTCCAGACCGTGCTCCGCGGCATCCTCGCCAAGAGCAACGAAGTCAAAGCCTAAGCCGGACCTGAAATGAACGAGACCCGCCCGGGAAACTGGGCGGGTCTCGTTCACTTTTCCTCGGCCACGTCCAGCGCTTGCCGTACGATGACCACATGACCAGTACAGTCCAGCGGTTGTCGCCGGAGCAGGCGGCCCTGTGTGTGTTCGAGGTGGTGCGCGCGAACGCCGCCGACAGCGAGCGGCAGGGCGCACTGACGGCGGGGACGCTGGCGGCCCTGCACGGGTCGGGGTTATTCCAGGGGATGCGTCCGGCGTCGTTTGGGCCGGTGCTGCCGCTGCCGGAGGTGCTGCGCGCCGTGGAGGACGTGGCCCGGGCGGACGGCTCGGCCGGGTGGTGCCTGATGATCGGCGCGGCCAGCGTGGCCCTGACCGGGTGGCTGGACGTGGATTCGGCGCGGGAGGTGCTGGACGGGCCGGACGTGGTGTGCGCCAGCGTGTTCCGCCCGTCGGGCGAGGCGCGGCCGGTCCCCGGCGGGTACCTCGTGTCGGGCCGCTGGTCGTACGCGAGTGGCGTGCGGCACGCGGACTGGATGCTGGGCGGGTGCCTGGTGCCGGGCGAGGCACCGGTGCAGGTGTTCATGCCGGTGGTGGACCTGGAGGTCGTGCCGAACTGGGACGTGCTGGGCCTGCGCGCGACCGGCAGTCATGACGTGGTGGCGCAGGACGTGTTCGTTCCGGCGGGGCGCACGCTGCGCTTTCAGGACGGGCCCCGCGACGGTGGGGCGCTGTTCCGGGTGCCGTTCCCGGCGCTGCTGTCACTGTGGAGTGCGCCGGTGCCGCTGGGCATCGCGCGGGGCGCCCTGGATGAACTGCGTGCCGAGCTGGGGCGGCGCGGGGTGGAGGGGCTGGGTTCGTCCGTCTGGGCGCGGTACGCGGAGGCGGAGGGAATGCTGCGCTCCGCCCGGGCGTTCGCGCATGACGTGACCGGGCGGCTGTGGGAGGCGGTGACGGCCGGGCAGCAGGTCACGTCGGAGGACGTCGCCGAGGCGGCCGTCATGGCCCGCCACGCGGCAGTCACGGCCGCGCGGGTCACGCAGATCACGCACGAACTGGCCGGGGGCGCCAGTCTGCGCAGCGGTGTCCTGTCCCGCGCGTTCCGGGACGCGCACGCGGCCGCGCAGCACGTCGCGGTCGCCCCGCGCATCTGGGAGCAGGCCGGGCGGACCCTGCTGGAAGCGTCCGCGCCAGCCTGACCCCACAGACCTATGGCGGCGCGGACGCTATGGTGCCGTCATGGGTCGTAAGGAACGCGAGCAGGCCAGCTGGATCGAGGACACGCAGACGGAACCGCTGGACACGTGCGTCCTGTGCGGGCGTGAGGGGGACATGACGGATCATCACCTCGTGCCGAAGTCGCAGGGGCGGCGGCAGGGGGTGAAACTGGGCGAGATTCCCACCGTGAAGATGTGTGCGGCGTGCCAGGGGTTCCTGGTGAAGACGTTCAGCAACGCGCAGCTGGCGAATGAACTGAACACCGTGGACGCGATCCGCGAGCGGGAGGAGGTGCAGAAGTTCGTGAAGTGGGTGCAGAAGCAGCCGCTCTCACGGGGTGTGCGCGTTCACTGACCGGCCGGACGATACAGCTGAGCGGGGGAGACATTTATGGATGTTCCCTTCAGGTGACCGTCAGGGCATTCTGCGTACGCTGAGACATGCGCTCAATCCTCCCTGCCCTGACCCTCCCGCTGCTGCTCGCCGCCTGCGGAGGTGGTGGCAGCACCCCGGGCGGCTCAACCCCACCCCCTACCCCCCCACCCACCACGTCCATCTGCCCCCAGACCACCCGGCTGGCCGCGCAGACGACAGCGGTGCCCGAAGCAGCGGCCTGGACGCCGGGCGCCGCCGACTGGAGTCAGCCGCACGTGCCGGGGCGCATTCTCGTCAGCAGCGTCCCAGGCGGCCCAAAACTCTCGACCCTCACCGCCCAGGCGCAGGAGATTCTGCCCGGCGTGGCGATCATCTCAGCGCCCGTCGGCCAGGAATCCACCGTCGCGGCGACGCTTCGCGCCCAGGGCGTGACGACCCAACCGGACTTCCTGTACCAGCCGCTCGCCATCCCCAACGACCCCGGTGTACCCGGCGGCGGACACACCGGCGTATCCATCGGCGGCGCCCGCTACTTCCAAACCTACCTCACGAGAATCAAAGCCCCTGAAGCCTGGGAATTCCTGCAACAGTGCGGCAAAACCCCACAGGGAGCCCTGACCGCCATCCTCGACTCAAAGGTGGAAGCCACGCACGGGGACCTCGCCGGACGGATCAGCCAGCAGGTGTCCGTGCTCGACCAGGGCGCCGTGTCGGACACACGCAGCGGCCACGGCACCGCCTCAGCCGGTCTGGTCGGTGCCACCACCAACAACAACCTCGGCGTTGCCGGGGTCACGTGGAGCGGACCGCTGCTCGCCGTTGAAGTCCTCGGCACAGGAGGCGGCAGCACCAGCGCCCTCGCGCAGGGCCTGCGGGCCTCCGTGGACCGCGGCGCTCAGGTCATCAACATGAGCCTCGGACTGGCCGGCGACCCCGGCGACAAGATCCTCTTCCAGGCGCTCACCGACGTCGCCAAAACAGCCGTTCTCGTCGCATCAGCCGGCAACACAGCCATAGACGGCGTGTACTTCCCCGCCAGCCACCCGGACGTCATCGCCGTCGGCGCAGTCGGATCCAACGACACGCAACTCGCCTGCTACAGCGCCCGGCCAAATGCCACCCGCCCCCGCCCCCTCGACCTCGCCGCCCCAGGAGGCACAGGAAGCTGCCCGGACGCCACCAACGCCGGCCAGCTGCTCACCCTCGCCCCAGGAAACCAATACACTCTCAGCGCCGGCACAAGCTTTTCCGCCCCACTCGTCGCCGGAACCGCCGCCCTCATGCGCGCCGCAAACCCTGGCCTGACCGCAACAGAAATCAGAACCCGGTTGATCGCAAGCTCAAGAGCCATCAATGCCGATATCCGATTGCTGGATGTCGACTCTGCCGTCAGATCAGTCCTGAAGTAAGGTTAAAGAAGAACCAGCCCCTCTTGGACAAGAGGGGCTGGTTTGATGATCTGCTTTTTTATTGGCTCAGCTGACCGATGATGCTGAACATGGGGAGAAACATCCCGGCAACGATGGTCCCCACAATGCCACCCAGGAATACGATCATGAGTGGTTCAATAGCAGCTGTCATTCCGTCAACAGCTTCGTCTACTTCACGATCATAAAAATCGGCGATTTTATCGAGCATGTCATCCAGCGAGCCTGTTTCTTCGCCGATATTGATCATGCTTACCACCATTGGCGGGAATACTTTGCTAGATGCGAGGCTGCTGCTCATCTGTTCGCCAACCATAACGACGTTTTTGGCATTTTCAATGCTGTCTTCTACTATAGCGTTGTTCGCCGTTCCTTTAGTTATCTCCAGGCTTTCAATTATGTTGACTCCACTGCTGATAAGGAGTCCAAAGGTGCGAGCAAATGATGAAATTGCACTTTTTTGGATAAGATTGCCGAGGATGGGAGTTTTAAGTTTTATTTCGTCGATAACGATCCTGCCTTTGGGGGTTTTATAATACGATCTATACGCAAAAGTAAATACTGCCCCAACCCCCACAAGAATAAGTATCCTGTTCTGCAAAAAATCAGATACCGCCATTAACATCTTCGTGATAAAAGGCAAAGGGGCATTGAGTTGCGATAAAATACCGGCGAATTGCGGAACGATTGTTGTAAGTAGGAAATATGTAATTAACATTGCAAAAACTAGGACTACGGTTGGGTAAGTAAGCGCGCTCTTGATCTTTCCTCTAAGTGCAAGCTCTTTCTCTTGAAATGCTGCGATTCGCTCGAGTACTGAATCTAGCGTCCCACTTGTTTCGCCAGCCCTGACGAGATTCAAATAGAGCCTGTTAAATATTTTGGGATGTTTTGCGATAGCTTCGCTGAGTGGAGTTCCTCCTTCGATTTCTGTCCTCATCTCTTTGACGACATTTTGAAAGCCCTTGTGCTCAATCTGCTTCTGCAAGATAGCCAGTGATTGTACAAGTGGTACACCTGCGTTGATCAGCGTAGCCAACTGTTTGCTGAAAATGGCCACCTGTTTAAGTCCGGGGGGACGGTTGTCCAGGAATGGAATTTTTATGTCGGCGTTCAGGCCGCTTTTGGGCGGCTTGATCTCGACGATCATGAGGCCTTTGGATCGCAGGGCGTCGCGGACCTTGTTCGCCGTCTCGGCTTCCATCTGGGACTTCAGCACCTTGCCGGAGCGGTCTCGCACGCGGTATTCGAAGACGGGCATGCTGAGCAGTATATGCTTCTGATCTTGCGGAGGTCTTATGCGTTTGGGGGTGAACCCTGGTGTGTCTCGTTCAGGTGGTGAATGATGGGCGGTTTGCCGGATGATGGGACGAAAGGGCTCTTGAGTCCTGAGTGGGAGAGAGGGTTCGTGCAGGCTGAGACTGTTCTCCGTCAGGGGGGGCTCGTCGCCTATCCCAGTGAGACGGTGTGGGGGCTGGCTGCTCTGCCCGGCACGGAGGGTGTGGCGCGGCTCTATGCGGTCAAGGGGCGCCTCGCGGAGAAACCGGTGCAGGGTTCGTTTGCAAGTGTCGAGACGGCTGAGCGTTACGTCCAGTTACCGGTTGCCCTGCGCCGCCTGGTTTCCTTCCTGCCGGGTCCGTTGACGGTGGTGACCGACGCGTCTCCTCTGTGTCCGGTTGAACTGGCCCCGGGGGGGCGGGTGGGGATCCGGGTTCCGGACCATCCGGTGGCGCTGGAATTGCTGGGGCGGGTGGGTGGCGTTCTGGCGACGACGAGTTGTAACCGGAGCGGTGAGCCGCCGGCGCTGAGTTACGACGAGGCGGTGGCGTGTGGATTGGCGGATCTGGTCTTGCCGGATGGGGGCGTGCCGGCCCGGGGCGTGCCGAGCACGGTGCTGGACCTCTCGTCGTGTCAGATTCTCCGGGAGGGGGCAGTTCCGGCAGCCACGCTGCTCGCGGCGCTGGAGGTTCAGTCGTGAGTCGTCCGTCGTTCTCGGCGCTGCTGGGGGCGGCGCTGCTGGCGGCGGGCCGTCCGGTCACGGTCCGCGAGTTGGCTCAGGTGCTGGATCTGTCTGAGGACGCGACGGTCCGGGAGGCGGCGGCGTTCACGCGCCGGGTGGCGGAGGCTGACCTGGGGTTTCAGGTGGAGGCGGTGGCGGGTGGTTACCGTCTGGTGGTTCCGTCGGTCACGTCGCCGCACCTGTCGTCGCTGCTGGCGCCCCCGGCGTTGCCTGCGTTGAGTGGCGCGGCGCTGGAGGTCCTGGCGGTCGTGGCGTACCGTCAGCCGGTCACGCGGGCGGAGATCGAGGCGATGCGGGGCGGGAGTGCAAGCACGGTGCTGACGTTGCAGGAGAGGGAACTGATCAAGGTGGTGGGCCGCTCTGACGCCGTGGGGCAGCCGCTGCTGTACGGCACGACGGAGAAGTTTCTGCTGGAATTCGGGTTGACGTCACTCACGGATCTGCCTCCGTTGGAGTCCGGGCAGTTCGCGCATCTCCTGCGCAGTTGAGGTCGTTTCCGGGTGGCCGTTCAGTCATGCCCTCTTGCCGGTCTGTCCGAGATGAGCGAACATGGAGCCTGGCGATTGGTCCGGAGCGTGAGCGGGTCGGTCCTCCTCCTTCCATGACGACATCCGCGACGAACCTCGAAACGTTCGATTTCCTCGAGCTGCTCTACCTGCTGTCCGAGCAGGGTCGGAGCGGCGTCCTGACGGTCCTCCGGACGGACGGGCGGTTTCAGGCGTGGTTGCAGGACGGCCGCGTCCGGCACCTTCAGCTGGGTGAGGACGAGGGAGTGCCCGCCCTGATCCGGTTGATGCAGGAGCCGATCGGGAGGTTCCACTTCGATGAGGGCGTGCGGCATCCCAATCCGCGACTGGACGCGCCTCTGGACGAGGTGACGCTGGAGGCGCTGGACCTGCTTCCCGTGACGGACCTTCCCTTCGATGGTCCGGGCCGGATCACGTCGCCTGAACGTGTGCAGCGTCTGCGGTGGAGTCTGCAGGAGCAGCAGGTGCTGCGGCAGATCGATACGCAGAAACCGATCGGTGATCTGGCCCGGGACCCGGAAGCCCGGCGGCTGCTGTTGAAGCTGATCCGGGTGGGTCTGCTGGTGCCTCGGCGGTCGCGTACAGCGCGGCTGGTGGTCACGGTGACGCGGCAGGTGCGGGACGTGGTGCTGGTGGATGAGGTGATTTTCCGCCGCTGGAAGGAGGACATCGTCCGCCACCCACAGTTCGTGGCGGTCCGGAACGAGGCGGGGCAGGTGTTCTCCCTGCCGGTCCGCGTGAGTGCGAATCTCACCACGCAGTTGATGATTCCCCCGGAACTGCTGATGCGCACGTCCCTGCGCGCCGGTGAGTCGGTTCTGGTCAAGCCCGTCTGATCCTCCTTCGCGGCGGTGGGGGAGACGCCCGGTACACTGGCGCGGTATGGCTTTCACCTCCGCCGCAACTCAGGCGCGCCGCGTTCAGGCGCGTGACCTCTCCCCGCAGGACCTGACCGATCAGGCCCTGACCCGTATCGAGGCGGCCCGCGAGCTGAATGCCGTCGTCAGCGTCAATCCCAACGCGCAGGCGCAGGCGCAGGCGGTGCAGGCCCGCCTGGACGCCGGGGAGACCCTGCCGCTGGCGGGCGTGCCGGTGATCGTGAAGGACAACATCAACGTGACGGGCACCGAGACGACCTGCGGGAGCCGCATCCTGCGCGGGTACGTCAGCCCCTACGACGCGACGGCCGCCGCGCGCCTGACCCGCGCGGGCGCCGTGATCGTCGCGAAGGCGAACATGGACGAGTTCGCGATGGGCAGCTCCACCGAGAGCAGCGCGCACGGCCCTGCCCTGAACCCCTGGGACACCGGCCGCGTGCCGGGCGGCAGCAGCGGTGGCAGCGCCGTGGCGGTCGCGGCGAACCTCGTGGACGTCAGCCTGGGCAGCGACACGGGCGGCAGCGTCCGGCAGCCCGCCGCGTTCACCGGCGTGTACGGCCTGAAACCCACCTACGGCCGCGTGAGCCGCTCGGGGCTGGTCGCGTACGCCAGCAGCCTCGACCAGATCGGGCCGTTCGCCCGCAGCGCGGAGGATCTGGCGCTGATCATGAACGTCATCGCCGGGCACGACCCGCTTGACGCCACCAGCCTGGACGCGCCCCCCACCTTCGCGGCAGGCACTCCGGACGACCTGCGCGGCCTGCGTGTGGGCGTGATCACCGAGAGCCTCGCGGGGAACACGGCGGGCGTGGACGCCACCCTGAACGCCACGCTTTCTGCCCTGCGCGGCGCGGGCGCGACCGTCAGCGAGGTCAGCCTGCCCGAACTGCGGTACGCCATCGCCGCGTACTACCTGATCGCCATGCCCGAGGCGAGCAGCAACCTCGCCCGCTTCGACGGCATGGTGTACGGCCAGCGCGCCCAGGGCAGCGACCTGACGGAAGCCATGACCCTCACGCGCGAGCAGGGCTTCGGACCCGAGGTGCAGCGCCGCATCCTGATCGGCACCTACGCCCTGAGTAGCGGCTACTACGACGCGTACTACAGCAAGGCCATGAAGGTCCGCCGCCTTATTGCCGACCGCTTCACCCAGGCCTTCGTGCAGTTCGACGTGCTCGTCACGCCCACCAGTCCCTTCCCCGCCTTCCGGCGCGGCGAGAAGACCAGCGATCCCCTGGCCATGTACGCCGCCGACGTGGACACCGTCGCCATCAATCTCGCGGGCCTGCCCGCCCTGAGCGTCCCAGCCGGATTCGACAATGCACAGGGCGTGCGCCTTCCCGTCGGCATCCAGTTCATCGCGCCGCCCCTCCAGGACGAACGCCTCGTCCGCCTCGCGGGCGGCCTGGAAGGCATCGGGATCGCGCAGCCGCAGGTGGCCCCCGGGTACTGATCTCGTCAGTCGAACGTGGGGAGTGGGAAGAGCTGACCCCACTCCCTCCTGCCTCCCTTACGCCCAGGCGCGCACGACTTTCAGCTGCTCCCCGTTGCCGTCCACGACGGCCACGAGGTCGCCGCCCAGGGTGACGACGTGGCGGCCCTGGGCGGTGTGGGCCGGGCGTTTCCCCTGGCGGAGTTCGCGGGCGAGGCGTTCGTCGGCCTCGATGACCGGGAAGTCCAGTGCGGCCAGGTCGGGAATGCCGGTCGCGCCGGGCAGGTCGTCCACGGTCACGGCGCCCCGCAGGTCGTAGCGGCCCACGCGGGTGCGGACCAGGCCGCCCAGGTGCGCGGGCACGCCGAGTGCGGCCCCCACGTCGCGGGCGAGGGAGCGCAGGTACGTGCCGCTGCCCACGCTGGCGCGGACGAACAGGGTGGGGTACTCGCCCAGCGCCGGGGGCAGCGTGAAGGTGTGCCCCGTATCCGCCGGGGTCCAGTCCTGCGGGTCGAAGGTGCGCGGCGCGGCGTCCACGCTGGGGTACACGCCCAGCAGGTCCAGCGAGTGAATCACCACGTTCCGCGCGGGCAGGTCCAGTGCGCCCCCGGCGCGGGCGACCGCGTACGCCCGCTGGCCGCCCACCTGAATCGCGCTGTACTGCGGCGGCACCTGTGCCTGCGGCCCGGTGAAGGTGTTCAGGAGCTCCTGCACGCGCGCGGCGTCCAGCGTGGGCACCTCCGCGACCTCCTCGACCGGTCCCTCGGCGTCCAGGGTGGGCGTACCGGCCCCCAGGCTGATCCACGCGAGGTAATCCTTGCTGTCGGCCTCCATGAACTGCACGACCTTCGTGCTGTCGTCCACGCACAGTACCAGCACCCCGGTCGCCAGCGGGTCCAGCGTCCCGGTGTGCCCGACGCGTTTGGTGCCGCGCGCCCGCCTCGCGCGGTTCACGACATCGTGCGAGGTGAGGTTCAGGGGCTTGTCCACGGCAATCACGGGCATACGGGGGAGGGTAGCAGGTGCGGGGCCGCCGCAGGGTTCCGCGGCGGCCGGGACCGCGCGGGACGTTTCCTTTCATCCGGGCGGGTAGACTGGGTCCTGTGTTGCGTGTCGCGTTCTGGCTGACCGCCCTGCTGTTCATCCCGCTGGGCCTGTACCTCTACTTCCTGCCGCCGGACGTCGCGTCCCTGATCGGGGTGTCACCCCTGTGGCTGGCGCGCGGAGCGGGCGCACTGGTGCTCGCGTGGGGCGCGTTCCAGGCCGCGGCAGGATTCGCGCCGGACCGCGTGAAGGTCGGCGGACTCGTCGGCGGGCATCTGCTGCTCGTCGCGGCGCTCGTTCCGGCGGCGCTGCGCGGTGGGGACGCCCTCCCGGCCGCCATCCGCTCGAGCCTGCTGGTCGTGGCGGGCGTGCTGGCCGCGCTGGCCGTCCTGGGCATCCTGGGCACGCCGTCCCGCCGGGGGCGCCTGTGAGCCCCGAACGCCTCCAGAAACGCCTCGCCCGCGCGGGAGTCGCGTCGCGCCGCGCCGCCGAGGAGATGATCGCGGCCGGGCGGATCACTGTGAACGGCGAGGTCGCCGTGCTGGGCCGCACCGTCACCGACGCGGACGACATCCGCCTGGATGGGCAGCTGATCGAGACCGAGAGCGTCCCGAAGGTCACGTACATGCTGTACAAACCGCGGGGGTACGTCACGACCGCCCGCGACGAGTACGGCCGCCGCAACGTCCTGGACGCCATGCCGCGCATTCCGGGCCTGCACCCGGTCGGTCGCCTGGACCGCGACTCGGAAGGGCTGCTGCTTCTGACGACCGACGGCGACCTGACGCTGACCATGACCCACCCGCGCTTCGGGCACGAGAAGGCCTACCGCGCCTGGACGGACGGCCCCGAGGAACCCACCCAGGCGGACCTGGACGCCCTGACGGACGGCACCCTGAAGCTGGAGGACGGCCCGGCCCGGGCGCTGCAGGCGACCCCGGCGCGCGGCGGGGCGTTCGTGACGCTCGGCGAGGGCCGCAACCGGCAGGTGCGCCGCATGCTCGAGGACATCGGCCACCCGGTCACGCGCCTGCTGCGCTACCGCGTGGGCGGCCTGTGGCTGGGCAACATGGAGGTCGGCGAGTACCAGCAGCTCGACGAGCGCGACCTGCAGGACCTGCTGCACCCGGAGAAGGTCCCAGCGGCCATCTGGGACCGTCAGTGGGAACGCATCCAGAAACGCTGGGGGTGAGGGGATAGTGGACTGTGGAAACTGCTGTTCCGCCACCCCACAGTCCACAACCCGGCCTGCTATGCTCTGTCCTTGCGGGGGAATGTTCGGCCGCGCCTGGGCGTGAGTTCAGGTGAGGAAAGTCCGGGCACCGCAGGGCAGGATGCCAGCTAACGGCTGGTCGGCGAGTCAAGCGCCCACTGCGCGCGCCTGCGCGTGGGTGGCGGCGAAGCCGAAGGACAGTGCCACAGAAACCAGACCGCCACCTGCTGACGTGCAGAACGTGAAGCCCCGGCGCGGGCGGGCAGGTGGTCAGGGTGAAACGGTGCGGTAAGAGCGCACCAGGCCCCCGGGAGACCGGGAGCGCTGGTAAACCCCATCCGGTGCAAGACCCGACAGTGCGCGAGGGCGGCCCGCCCGATGACCGCCAGGATGGTCGCTTGAGGCGCGTGGCGACACGCGTCCCAGAGAGATGGCCGAACAGTCACGCGAGTGGCGGACAGAACCCGGCTTACAGTTCCCCCGCACCACACGAAGCAGGCTGCCCCGGTTACCCGGAGGCGGCCTGCTTCAGGTTGTGGGCGGTGGGTTGCAGGTGGTGGGAACAGCCTTTCCGACAGCACACAACCGACAACCTACACCCCTCTTTTCACGTCCAGCGCCTCCAGGACGAACCCGGCGATCATCAGCGCGCCGCCGATGGGTGTGACCGCGCCGAGTGCCTTCACGCCGGTCAGCGCCAGGATGTAGAGGCTGCCGCTGAAGATGACAGCTCCGGCAAGCAGGAACCCCGGCGCGCGGCGCTGCGCGTCCTGGGTGCCCAGCGCGAGAAGGGCCAGGGCGGCGTACATCTGGTAGCGGGCGCCGGTCTCGAAGTTGGCGAGCATCGCGGCGTCCAGGCGGGGTTTCAGGCCGTGCGCGGCGAAGGCGCCCAGCGCGACGGCCAGCGCGGCCAGGATCGCGCCGCTTCTCAGGGTGTGGGTGGGTGTCATGCGGGCAGGGTAGCGGGTGGGTGCCGGGGTGGGTGTCCTGCCGCCGGGGTGGAGTGCCGGTGGGGATCAGGGGCGGAACTGGTGGGAAAAGTGGGGGCGCGGTGGGAATCGGTGGTAAATCGTGGTGGTGGCTGTTACACTCGCTGCATCAACCGAAATGCGTTTAGCTCGTGTTCACGGTTGGCCGTGACCTTCCCTTCTGCCGCGGTCCGTGGTGGGAGGGAGTGGGGAAGAGAGGAGACGTTTGCCGTTTGGAGAGTACCCGTACACCATCGACGACAAGGGCCGCGTGGTCATGCCACCCGCGTTCCGTGACTTCGTGGAGGACGGCATGATCCTGACGCGCGGCATGGAGGGCTGCCTGTACGTGTTCCCGCTGTCCAGCTGGAAGCGCGTGGAGGACCAGCTTGAGGGCCTGCCGCTCACGGACGCCGAGTCGCGCGCGTTCGTGCGGTTCTTCTATTCCGGCGCGAACAAGGCGCGACTGGACAACCAGAGCCGCGTGTCGGTCCCGCAGACGCTGCGGGCCTTCGCGGGTCTGGACAGCGAGGTGATCGTGGCGGGAGCGCCCGGTCGCCTGGAGCTGTGGAATCCGGCCCGCTGGGAAGCGGCCATCACGGCTGTGCAGGACAACCCGCCCAAACCTGACCTTCTCACGAACTTCGTGGCGTGATTCCAATGACTGACCCTGACTTTCCCACTGACCCCCACGCGACCCCCACCGGGGAAGCGTTTCAATCCGACGATCTGACGCCCGAATCGGGCGACTCCCTCTCGCACGTGCCGGTCCTGGCGGACGAGGTGCTGGAGATGCTCCAGCCCGCGCCGGGCAAGGTGTTCGTGGACGGCACGCTGGGCGGCGCGGGACACACAGGCCTGCTGCTCGCGGCGGGCGCGACCGTGTACGGCATCGACCAGGATCCCTATGCCCTGGACCGCGCCCGCGCCGCCAACCCGCAGGGCCTGACCGTGCTGGAAGGCAACTACCGCGACATGGCTGCGCTGCTGGCCGGGGTGGGCGTGACGCAGGTGGACGGCATCCTGCTCGACATCGGCGTGAGTTCCTTCCAGCTGGACGACACCGCGCGCGGCTTCTCGTACCACACCGAGGCCCCGCTGGACATGCGCATGAGCCAGTCCGGCGAGAGCGCTGCCGACGTGGTCAACGAGTACGAGGCCGAGGAGCTGGCGTCGATCATCTACGAGTACGGCGAGGATCGCCTGTCGCGCCGCATCGCGCGGGCCATCGTCGCGGCGCGCGAGCAGGCGCCTATCGAGACGACCGTGCAACTCGCCGACATCGTCAAGCGGGCCTACCCTGGCTTCTCGAAAGGCATCCACCCCGCGCGGCGGACCTTCCAGGCGCTGCGCATCCACGTGAACGACGAACTCGGCGCGCTGCGTGACGGACTGTCCGCCGCCGAGATGCTGCTGGCCCCCGGTGGGCGGCTGGCGGTCATCAGCTTCCACTCGCTGGAGGACCGCATCGTGAAGCGTTTTCTGCTGGGCAGCGAGCGGCTTGAACCCCTGACGAAACGGCCCGTGATCGCCACCGATGAGGAGCAGGGCACCAATCCCCGGGCCCGCAGTGCCAAACTGCGCGGCGCACAGCGGACGGACGCATGAGACGCCTGCCGACCGTCGATCCGGACCTGACGCTGCCGACCTGGCGGGCGCGGGCCGTGCGGTACCTGTTGATCTACGTGGCGCTGGTGGTCTCGCTGGTCAGCGTGCGCGCCTCGACTGCCGGTGTGCGCCCGGCCCTGCGTGAAGCGCAGACGCGGGAACAGACGCTGATCACGCAGAGGGACAACCTCTCGCTGCAACTGCAGACCCTGGAGAGCCGTCCGCGCATCATCGCGTGGGCCAAAGCAAACGGAATGGAGCTCTCGGCCGTGGCCTCCAAGGGCGCGGCTGACATTGCCGGTGTACCCGAGGCCGCTCACGTGCCGGCCGCGCCGCGCACCGTGGAGGTGAGGACCCAGTGGAAGTGAAGATCCGGACCCGTTCCGCCCTGATGCGCTTCATCGCGCTGGCCATGTTCCTGACGCTGGTGTGGGCCTACGCCCAGCTGGAGTGGGGCGCCCCGCAGGGTGTCCGTCAGCGGGCCATCCAGGCGCGGGGGACCATCCTGGCCGCCGACGGGCAGGTGCTGGCCACCAGCGTGAACGGCAAACGCGTGTACCCCCAGGGTGCACTGGCCGGACAGGTGCTGGGCATGATGGGCGACACCGAGGGCCTGGAAGGTCTGGAGGCGGCGTACAACGGCTCGCTCACCGCAGGGCAGAACCTGAAGCTGACGCTGGACACCCAGGTGCAGGCCGCGGCGGAAGCGGCGCTGGCGAGGGCCGTGCCGGACCACCAGGCGGAGTACGCGTCGGCACTGGTCCTGGAAACGCGCACCGGGCGGGTCCTGGCCGCCGCCAGCTACCCGCCGTTCGATCCGAACACGTGGCGGTCGTTCAGCAGCGCCGCCCGCCGCAACCGGCCGTTCATTGACGTCTTCGAGCCCGGGTCGACCATCAAGGCGCTGGTGGTCGCGGCTGCGCTGAACGAGGGCCTGACCACACCGAACACCCTGTACAGCACCCCCATGAGCCGCTTCGTGGGGGGCCGCTGGGGCAGCCGGATCGGGGATGCGGTGGCGCACCCGGCCACCCTGACCACCCAGGGCATCCTGCGGTACAGCAGCAACGTCGGCATGACGCACATCGTCGAGCACTTCCAGCCTCAGAAGATGCGCGATTACCTCACGCAGTTCGGCTTCGGGCAGGACGTGCCGCTGCCGGTCATGCCCACGGCCACCGGGCAGCTGCAGCCGCTGACGCGCTGGAACGATCTGGTCCGGGCCACGAACGCCTTCGGGCAGGGCATGAGCGGCACCAACCTGCAGCTGCTCGCCGCGTTCAACGTGCTGGCCAACGACGGGCAGTACGTGGCGCCCCGGCTGGTCGAGGGCGCGGGTGGACTGGAGCGGCGCGAGGTCCTGCGCCCCGAGGTGGCCCGCACCACGCGGCAGCTGCTGCTGAACGTGATCAACGAGGGCATCTTCCCGCAGGCGGGAATCAAGGGCTTCGACCTGGCCGGGAAGACTGGGACGGCGCAGGTGGTCGTGGACGGGCGGTATTCCAGCACGGTCTACGACAGCGTGTTTGCCGGGTTCCTGCCGGCGGAAGCGCCGCGGGTGACGATCACGGTGATGGTGCATGGTGCGAAGCAGAGGCATCACGGCTCTCAGCTGGCCGCACCGATCTTCCGGGAGATCTCCGCGCAGGTGATCTCGGCCTGGGGAACAGCACCCGCTGCACAGACTGGACCATGAGTAGATAATGAGATTGGATGCGGAGTTGAGCGGCTGGTCAGATACTTCTTGACGTGAACTCACAGTCGCTGTGTTGCAGCGAGTAGTCGCCGCCACAATACGGAGGGATGCTGGGCCTATCTGAGGTCCAGCATCCCCTTTTCGTATGGCCGTCCTCACGCATACCATGAGAAACTAAATGAGAGGATTAGAACTTGTCTCATTTTTAAAGTGTAGGTATAGTCGGATAGTTTTCGCTTTTTTATGCTGAGTATAAAAATATAACGTATTTATAATGAGTTAACAAACGTGTATATCTTAGGAAACTGCCACACTGGACCTTTAGTCTCATCCCCAGGTTAGTGGAATTCTTCATTCCGGACCGGACCAGATCCCAGCAGCAGGGGATGCCAGCAGCACAACCTCACACCACCACAGCCAGGCACGCCGACCCGGGTGCCTGACAGGAGAGTTCATGTTTCAAACCCCCATCCGCCGACTGCAAGCCCTGATCGTGGCCCTGCTCGGCTTCGCTGGCGCCGCCAGCCCCGCACTGCCCGCCAGTACCGTCGCCACCGACGCCGTCCGCGACGCCCTCGCCCAGACCGCCCCGGCCCAGAGCACCGCCCAGCAGGCCGCCACGAACCAGGCCGCGCAGAACCGCGCCGCTGGCGTCGCCGCCACGCAGACCAGCGACACCGTCGCCTACACCCCCATCCGCGGCAAGAGCGTCATCGCACGCAGCACCGCCTACAACAGCACCCCCGGCCAGACCGACGCCACCCCGTTCATCACCGCCACCGGCACCCGCACCCGCCCCGGCGTGATCGCCCTGTCCCGCGACCTCCTGCGCATCTTCCCCTACGGCACCCGCGTCATGATCGAAGACCTGAGCGGCCGCTACAGCAGCATGCTCAAGAACCGCGTGTTCATCGTGGAAGACACCATGGCCGCCCGCAAGACCAACTCGGTCGACGTATGGATGCCCACCCGCAGCGAAGCCCTGAACTGGGGCGCCCGGCAGATCCGCATCACCGCCGTCCGCTGACACACGTCCCACCGATCCGCCCCCACCCGGGGGCGGTTTTGCGTTCCAGTCGCCAGACCGCCGCGCCGGGAGTGAGTGGTATCCTCCGCTGTCATGACCGTTGCCCCCGACCGGACGCTCGCCTGGACCCTGGCCCGCGCGCACCTGCGCCGCCGCCGCACCCAGAACGTCCTGACCATCCTGGGCATCGCGGTGGGCGTCATGGCGCTGATCGCCGCGCTGAGCCTCACGAACGGCTTCACCCGCGCCCTGATCAGCGCCACCCTGCGCGCCAGCCCGCACCTGAGCGTCACCAGTTACACGCCCAGCGGCCCCAGCCCGGACCTGGAACGGGCCATCCGCGCCGACGGTCGCGTGCAGGCCTTCACGCCGTTCCTAGCCGACAAGGGCCTCCTGACCCGCCCTGCCAGCAGTGGCCGCGCCGCCGGGGTGGACTTCACCACGCTGTTCGGCGTGAGTCGCGACGCCGCGCGGGTACTGGACCTGCCCCCCGAGGAACGCCTGACCCTGGGCACCCTGAAGGACGGCGAGGTCATGCTGGGCGCCGCCCTGGCCCGCAGCGTCGGCGCGTTCAGCGGCGAGGAGGTCCGCCTGCTGAACAGCAGCCAGCGCCGCACCACCCTGAAGGTCCGGGGTGTGTTCCAGACCGGCAACTACCTGATCGACTCCGCGTACGCCTTCACCAACCTGAAGACGCTGCAGCAGCTGCAGGACACCACGACCATCACCGGGTACCAGCTGCGCCTCTTCAACCCGGACCTCGCCCCCCGCGTCGGCGACGACCTGACCCGCACCCGGGCGTACGCGCCGCTCCCCTGGCAGAGCCTGTACGGCACCCTGCTCGATCAGCTGGCCCTGCAGAAGAAGGTCATCGCGTTCGTGGTGCTGCTGATCGTCGTGGTCGCCGCGTTCGGCATCGCGAACGTCCTGACGCTCGCCGTGTTCGAGAAGACCCAGGAGATCGCCATCCTGCGCGCCATCGGCGCCACCCGCACGCTGATCACCCGCGTGTTCCTGATCGAGGGCCTGATCCTGGGCTTCGGCGGCCTGCTGCTGGGCAACGTCCTGGGGCTGGGCATCAGCGCGTACTTCACCGTGCGGCCCTTCACGCTGCCCGGTGACCTGTACTTCATCACCACCTTGCCGGTCGAGGTGAAGGTCACCGACATCCTCGGCGTGAACGCCATCGGCCTGATCACCACCCTGCTGGCCGCGCTGATCCCCGCCCGGCGCGCCGCGAGCGTGGAACCCGGCCGCATCATCCGCTGAACCGCGTCCCCGACCACACCCCTGCCCCGCCCGCGCGGCCTACCATGCCGGGTATGGCGTACGACCCCCGCATCGGCTACGACACCACGCGCAAACTCACCGACGGTGACGTCCTGCAGGACAAACCCGACGGCTGGTGGGGCGACTCCGGCAAGCTGTACCGCGACTATCCCTTCCAGAACTTCATGGACGGCGTGAACTTCGCCGTGCGCGTCGCGCAGCACGCCGAGGAACGCGGCCACCACCCGGACATCCACATCCACTACCACTACGTCCGCGTGAACTACTACACCCACGACGCGGGCGGCGTCACCCAGCTCGACCTGGACGCTGCCCGCGCCCTGAACGACCTGCTGGCCGCAGACCCACAGCCCGGAGGCGCCCCCGCTTGAAGCTCCGCATTCCCGACGCGGATGTCCTCTGGACCGAGGTTCCGGACACCCGCCGCCACGAGCAGACCGTCACCGTCCAGCCCGGCGATCTGGACGACCTGGATCACGTGAACAACACCGTGTACCTCGCGTGGTGCGAGCAGGTGGCCCGCGAACACGCCCTGCGCCTGGGCATGGGCACTGACGCCCTGACCGCGCTGGGCGCCGTGCCCGTTGCGCGGCAGCACGTCATCACGTACCATCGCCCCGCCGTGCTGGGTGATCAGGTGCGCGTCCGCACCGCGCTGACCCTGCACGCCGGGGTGCGCAGCGTCCGCGCCTACGCCCTGGACCGCATGAACCCCGGTGACCCCGAGGGCGGCGTGCGCCTCGCCGAGTGCCAGACCGAATGGGTGTGGGTGGACCCGCAGTCCGGGCGGCCCAAGCGCGCCCCGGCGCCGGTCAGCGCCGCGTTCGGTTTCGACGGCTGACCGGCCGACAACGGTCGGATCAACTCCACGCCCGGAATCCGCTCTCCTCCTCCTCGCATCCGCTCGGATTGACGCGGTTCTGCGAACCTGTCAATCGGAGTCCGTATTACAGCGTCCCGGCCCGCAGCAGGATCGCGCGGGCCGGGGCGCCGTCCACTTCCGCCAGCGGCAGAGGCAGGCACACGAGGTCGTACTCGCCGTCCGGGATATCCTCCAGGTTCAGGCTCTCCAGGATGAGCACCCCCGTGTCCCGGCACGCCGCGTGCCCCGGCAGGTCCTTGCTGGTCAGGGCGTCCACGCTGGGGCAGTCCGTGCCGATCAGCCGCACGCCGCGCCGCGCCGCCTCCCGCACGAAGGCCGGGGAGAGGGCCGGGAAGTCTTCCGGGAAGGCCGCCCAGTGCGCGGGCTGTCCGGTCCGCAGCAGCAGCCGGGGCGCGAGGGTGTCCGGCAGGCCGTCCAGCACCTCTGCCTGTATGGCCCCGTCGTGGGCGGTCACGCCCAGCACCCGGCAGCGGCCCACGTACACGTCCAGCGGCACATCCTGCAACTTCACGCCCGCGTCGTCGTAATGCCACGGCGCGTCCACGTGCGTGCCCGTGTGCGTGCTCGTGCACAGCTCGCCGGTGTTCACGCTGTCGCCCGCCGCGATCCGCGCCCCGGGATTCACCCGGAACGGCGCGTCGCCCGGCCAGTTCGGATGACCGGGCGTGAGCAGGCGGGAGATATCATGCGGAAAGGTCAGCATGCTCCCAGCCTACCGGGCCGCGCGCCCCGGTTCGCCTGGCCACCATCCGTCACGCTTCCCTCGTGACCCTGCGGACGGTCGGGCGGCGAACGCGCAGAGGAATGATCGGCTGCTGCCAGCAGAGTTCAGAGGTCTTGAGGGTATGCCTCGATACCTCTGAATCGAGCGAAGCGAGCACCTGAGAAAGACAGTGGTTGGAAGTGGAATGGAAGGGCGTGCTGTTGGCCCTTCAATGAAACTGAAAACCGCTGTGAGAGCACCTTCTACACGTGCGTACCGGTCCCTGGAAGGCCGACACCCCAGCCAAGGCGTCTCACATCGCGGCGTCTGTACCGAGCCGATATGAGTCCTTATGACCGCTGTGGCGCACCGGCAAGGGCTGCCGAGCACCTTGGCTGAGGACCGGGCACCGGCAAGACGCCGCCTTGGCCTTCCGCGGCGTCCGGCTTGTGTCTGCCTGGAGTCCCGGTGAAATGGCCGCCGGTCAGCCAGTTCCGGTGGGTGCCCAGCACCATAGGCCGCAGCCCCGCTCCATCGCTGGGCGGGGCTGCGGCTTGAAGGCTCGTGAATTACACGCTGATTTCAGCGAAGCGCGCGTTTTCCTGAATGAACGTCTTGCGGGGGGCGACGTCGCTGCCCATGAGGTTCTCGAAAACTTCGTTGGCGACGATCAGGTCCTCGATGCCCACGCGCTTGAGGGCGCGGGTTTCGGGGTTCATGGTGGTGTCCCACAGCTGGTCGGCGTTCATCTCGCCCAGGCCCTTGAAGCGCTGGATGTCGTACTTCTTGCCTTCCTTGTTGGCGCGGGCGACGTGTTCCTTGAGGTCCTCGTTGGTGTAGAGGTACGTGCCCTTCTTTTCGCGGCCGACCATGATGCGGTACAGGGGGGGCTGCGCGATGTACAGGTACCCGGCTTCGACGACGGGACGCATGTAGCGGTAGAAGAAGGTCAGCAGCAGGGTGGCGATGTGACCGCCGTCCATGTCGGCGTCGGTCATGATGATGATCTTGTGGTACCGCAGGTTGCTCAGGTCGAAGTGCATGCGGTCGCCGGTGCCTTCGACGCCGGCGCCGATGGCGCCGATGAGGGCGCGGATCTCGGCGTTCTTGAGGATCTTGTTCAGTTCGGCTTTTTCGACGTTGAGGATCTTGCCGCGCAGGGGGAGGATCGCCTGGAAGCGGCGTTCACGTCCGCCCTTGGCGCTGCCGCCTGCGGAGATGCCTTCCACGATGAACAGTTCGCTCTCGGCGGGGTCCTGGCTGCTGCAGTCGGCGAGTTTGCCGGGCAGGTCGTCGTTCTCGAGGGGGTTGCTGCGGCGGACGATGTCGCGGGCCTTGCGGGCGGCTTCTCTTGCGCGGGCGGCCTCGGCGGCCTTCTCGACGATGGTCTTGCCGACCTTGGGGTTCTCTTCGAGGAACTCGGCGAATTTTTCGCCGACGACGGCGTTCACGGCGGTCTGCGCCTCGCTGTTCAGCAGTTTGACCTTGGCCTGGCTTTCGAACTGCGGGTCGCCGAGTTTGACGGACACGACGCAGTAGATGCCTTCGAGGAGGTCGTCGCCGCTGGGGACGGGGTTGCCGTTCTTGATGAGGTTCTTGTCTCGGGCGTACTTGTTCAGGATGCGGGTGTACGCGGTCTTGAAGCCGGTCAGGGGGGTGCCGCCGTCGCGGGTGCGGATCATGTTGGCGTACGTGAGGATGTTGTCGCTGGCGTAGGTGTTCGCGTGGATGAACGCCACCTCGACTTCCACGTCGCTGTGCTTGCCGCGCATGACGATGGGCTGGTCGTACAGGAGTTTGCTGTCGTCGGTGACGAGCGCGCGGGCGAAGTTGGCGACGCCGCCCTTCTCGTGGAAGGTTTCTTCCTTGATCTGCCCGGCATGCAGTTCGGTGCGTTCGTCCCGGATGACGATCTTCAGGCCGGTCAGGTACGCCAGTTCGCGCAGGCGGTTGCGGATGCGGTCGTAGTTGAACTGGTTGTCGAACTCCTTGAAGATGCTGGGGTCCGGGTGGAAGCTGACGCGGGTCGCCCAGGTCACGTCACCGGGGGTGGCGCCCTCGTCGCGCAGGGGCTTGACGAGGATGCCCTTCTCGAAGCGGATGTTGTGCAGGTGACCGTGCTTGTTGACGGTGACGTCGAGGTACAGGCTCAGGGCGTTCACGACGGTGCTGCCGACGCCGTGCAGGCCGCCGCTGACCTTGTACGCACCCTGGCCGAATTTGCCCCCGGCGTGGAGTTCGCTGAAGATGACCTCGATGGCGGGGCGGCCCTTGCTCTGCATGATGTCGATGGGGATGCCGCGGCCGTTGTCGGTGACGGTGGCGGCGCCGTCGGCGTGCAGGATGACGTGGATCTCGTCGGCGAATCCGGCGAGGCCCTCGTCGATGCCGTTGTCAATGATCTCGGTCAGGAGCTGGTGGTAGCCGTCGACGCCCGTGCCGCCCTGCACGTACATGCCGGGGCGTTTGCGCACGGCGTCCATGCCCTCGAGGACGCTGATGTCGGCGGCGGTGTATTCGGCGCTGGGTCCGGCGGTGGTGGTGATCTCGGTCACGGCGTTGGTGGGTTCGTCGATCTGGGTCATGTCACTCCTGTGGCGCGCCCGGCGGGGTGGCCGGGCGGCGCTGGTGGGTGGGGGAGGTGGGGTGGGAGACGCGCTGGGCGCGCCTTCCGTGTCTGTCCAGTATACTACCAAGGTTGAAAAGGGTCAAATATTTTACGTAAATAACGAAATAGTGTACCGGGTATCTCCAGCAGGACGAATCCTGAAAACACCGCCCGAAACGCACAAAAGTTCAGTCCCCCCACCGTGGCCTCCGGAATGCACACCTGCGCCGCACCTCCAGGCGTCACAATGGGGAACCGAATGTCCCGCGCCGTCACACTGTCCCTCCTGCTGCTGGTGTCCGCCGGGGCCGCGCAGGACCCCTCCACCTGCCTCCTCCCCACCGGCGACCTCCCCACCCGCACCCGCACCATCTTCGTGCTGGACACCAGCGGCAGCATGCGCGGCATCGGCGACGGCCGCGCCGACATCTTCGAGCGGGTCAAGAGCGCCCTGAACACCCACGTCCGCGCCACGCAACCCGACCAAGTGGAACTGATCACCTTCGACTCGGGCCTGCGCACCCGCCGCACGTTCGACGCGCCCGCCGGCAGTGCCGCCTGGAACGCCGCCCTGAGCACCCTGACGGCCGACGGCCGCAACACCCACCTGTACCGCAGCGTCCGCGACGCCCTGCGCCCCCTGAACACCCGGGGAGGCGAGGTGACCCAGGTGTTCGTGCTGACCGACGGGATCGACAACGACACCCGCGAGCAGGGGAAGACCGTGACTGCCGAGGGCGCCCTGAACGCCTGGACCGGCCGCGGCCCCCTGGACCGCCTGACCTATGTGGCCCTGGGCACCGAGATTCCCGCCGACGCCCGCACGGCCCTGGCCAGCAGCGCCTACGCCAGCGGCCTGACCGTCCCCGTGAACATCGTGCCGGACCTGGGTGGTGCGGGCCTGGAAGGAGGCCTGCGCCGCGTGACCGGCGACACGCTCGACACCCCGTTCCCGGACGGCACGTCCATCCGGCTGGGTCACGCCACGCCCGGCCTCGCCCTGACCGGTGACACTGTCCAGGGCCGCACCCTGGCACTGACCGTCCCAGCCGGACTGCGGCCCGGCACGCCCGCGCTGCTGTGCGCGCCGCCCGTCGCTGGGACCGGGTGGATCGCGCCGAGAGAACGGCAGGTGCTGCTGCGACTGACCGGTCAGCCCTTCGCGTGGCTCAACCCCGGCGCGGATCTCGCCCTGCGCGGCGGCGAGGACGTCGTGCTGCGCCTGCGCGCCGCGCCCGGCATCGACACGCGCCGCGTCACGCTGGGCACGCTGCCTGCGGGCGTCACCGGCCGCGTCGACGCCCCCGCCGGCTCCCGCGATTTCACCGTGCGACTGACCGTCACCCGGCCGCAGCCGGACCTGACCGTCACCCCGACCCTGCGCCTGCCCGCCGTGGGACCCGTCGCGCTGCCCACCCTGCGTGGACAGGCTGGCGGTCGCACCCTGGCCCGACCGGCCGCCCCTGAACTCCCGGCCGACGCATCCGCGACGGGCCCTGACCGTGCTGAAACCGGCTGGTGGTGGCTGGCGCTGCTGCCGGTGGCTGCCCTGCTCCTCTGGGGCGCGGCGCGCCGCCGCCCGGCCCCCCGGACCGAGCCCCGCGCCGCACCCGCGCGTCCCTTCCTGCCGGGCGTGGAAGGTCTGGAGTACCGCGAGGACCGCACCCTGCATCTCGTCACCGCCGACGGCGAGGTGGCGGGCGTGCCCACCCCGCTGGGCGGCCCGTTCGACCTGGGGCAGCTGAGTCGCGTGCCGCACCTGAGCGGCCTGCGCGCCGAGCAGCACCGCGACGGCCTGAAACTGCTGCGCCTGCCGCCTGATCTGGACGTCAGTCAGGGCGCGCGCCTGCTCACGGCCGGAGACATCGTGCGGCCCGGAACGCTGATCGGCGTGGCGGTCAGCCGACAGGTCCGCGCGCCGCGACTGGAGCTCGGGGAGCTGGCTGGGCTGGGCCTGCCCCTCGCGCTGCACGTCACGGGCGCCACCGTGCAGGTGCGCGGCCCGTACGGCGCGCACGCCCTGCGTCTGAGCGCGCCGGTCACCGATCTGGGGCAGGCGCTGCGGGCCCCCGCGCTCGACGGTCTGCGCGTGACGCTCAGTGGCAGCACCCTGCTGCTGCTGAGCGCGCCCACCGCGGTGCAGCTCCGCGCCGCCGGGGACACGCAGGCGCTGCGCGAGAGTCAACCGCTGCCGCCGCAGGCCGTGCTGGACTTCCTGCCGGACGTCCAGACTCCCTGACCGGCCGCCAAATGCTCTAGAGTGACCCGCCGCAAGGAGGCCGCCTGCTGTGCCTGTCACCCGCCTGGAAATCTGCACCGAACACCTGAGCATCGATCAACGCGAAGACCTGCTGGACGCCGTCTGGGACGCCCTGCGCATCAGTCCCGGCATGGTGACCGCCGACGGGAACGTCGAACTGAGCCTCTCGCAGTGCGGACCGGCCGTCGCACCCGAGGACGCCCCGCTCGTGCGGGTCGGTGACGTCGAGTACCGCAACGTCACCCCTCAGCGGCTCGTGACGCTGATGAAACGCTGGAGCCGCTGAACCGCGCCGGGACCTCACGCGTCCGCCCTAGCGTTCCGGCGGACGCAGCCCCTGCGCGCCCTTGAGGCTCATCAGCGCGGCCTCCAGCGTGCTGTCCCGCCCCTCGCCGACCAGCAGGTCCAAGTCGGTGGGGGCCGCCACGTCCGGCGTGACCCGCTCCGGCAACGGCGAACCGTCCGGCCCGAAGGCCCGCAGGACCGTCACCGACACCACCCCACCGTCCGGCAGCGGCAGGAAGTTCACGGCGCTGTTCTGCACGCCCCTGGTCGCCTCGCCCACCGCAATCGCCCCGGCCCGCTGCGCATAGAACGTGAACACCTCCGCGCAGGACGCCGTGTTCGGCCCGACCAGCAGCGCCGTCGGTGCGGTCCACAGCGGCGGCGGCGGTGGTCCCGCCGGACGTCCCGGCGGCCGGGGCGGGGCCAGCTGACCGTCCGCGCCCCGATACACGCTGCCGCTGCCGCGGCCCTGCGTGCGGTACTCGACCGGAGTGAACACGCTGGCCGCCGCCACGCACTGCGCGAGGCTCCCGCCACCGTTGAACCGCAGGTCCACGATCAGCGCCTGCGCGCCGCCCGCCCGGGCCTCCTGCACGCGCTTGACGAACAGAGCCGCCGCGTCGGCCGGAAGGAACGTCGGGTACCGGATCAGGGCCGTGCGGTTCCCGTCGCCCACCCAGGACAGGGTCGGTTCGTCCCGCGCCTGCAACTCGGCGCTGCCCAGCGTGACGGTCAGCTCGGGACTGGCAGCCCGCCGGACCGTCACCGTGATGGGCTGCGCGGCGCGTTCCAGTCGCACGAACTCCTTCGGGCCGACCGGGGCGTCCTCACCGCCCCGCTTCCCGGCCACCTCGCCCTGAACGGTGGTGATCAGATCGAACTCCCGCAGCCCGGCCAAGTCGGCAGGACTGCCCGGCATGACCCCGGCCACCACCAGGCCACCCTCGACCCGCACGACCCGCGCGCCGGTGCGCGGCACGGCGAGGTTCTGCTGCTGTTCCCGCAGCCGCTCGGCGGCCTCGGGATCCCGGACATTCGTGTGGGCGTCCCCGAAGGCCTTGAACAGGTCGCTCAGGACGGCGCGGCCCGTATCGAAAGAGCAGCTGTCCCCCTCGGGCGCACAGCGCTGCGCCAGCGTGTCCGCGTACTGGCGGGTCAGGTCAGTCAGGTCGCCGGTGGCCCAGCCGAAATAGTTGCGCTGTACCTGCCGGGTGGCGGCGTCGAACAGGTCGCTGGCGGGGCTGCCCAGCGCGGCCGGGGACAGCAGGCTCAGCCCCAGCGCCAGCACGCGAACACGGTGATTGTGAGGCACGCCTGAAGCTACGGCAAAGGCCCGCGCCCCTTCGGCACGCCGATCACCATCCCCCTTCATGAACTGGGGGACGACCCCTACGACAGGATCCTCTTCGCCATTGGCCGCCACACCCTGGGGCCGACAGCACGCCCCGGGGATCCGTTCCCAGCCAGAGTCAATGTGTTGCAAGCTCTGGGGCGAACCTCTGAGGATCCGCTCGATCTAGAGGTCTCGCGGGATTCCCTCACGACCTCCGATGACAGAAGTCCGGTCTACAGGCGCGCGCTGGCCTTCATGCCCGTCAGATCCACGGTATCCCCGAAGACGCTCGCCCCGACCGAGAACCGCATCCCGAAGAACCCGTGCCCGGACTTCGCGGCGGTGTCCAGGGCCGGGCCGCTCAACGTGAACGGCACCCCCTGCGCGGGCTTCAGGGTCAGCGTCCCGATGGCCTGCCCCGCCTCGCCCGCCGCGTCACACACCACCATGCCGGGCGCCGTCGGCGACGCCGCGTACACCGTGGACGTCGACGGCAGCGCCGTCAGGTCCGGACGCACGAACAGTTGCACCTCGCTCAGCGACCCCAGCCCACCGGTCCGGTACGTGGCCGTGCCACGAACGCTGATCTGCTGCAGCGCGCCGGGCACGGTGTTCCCGGCCAGACTGTCCCGCTGCAGGTACACCACCTTGCCGCTCAACGCGCTGCTGGACGGCAGGTCCAGCCGCGTGTCCTTCAGGTCCACGCTGGGCGTGGGCAGGACGCCGCACCCGGACAGGACGGCAGCACTGAGCACGGCGAATACAGGCAGGCGGGCGAGGCGCTTCATGCCCGCGAGTATGCCCGCCCCCCCACATACCGGGGGTGAGGTGGTCCTCCGGGCAGCGTTCATGCTCAGGTGGCCCTCTGCTACCCTGCCCTGATGAAGAAGTCCCCCACCGTGACCCTGCAACCCCAGGCGGTGCGCCGCATCGCGGGCCGCTACCCGTTCGGCCACAGCGGCGATATCGCCCGCGCCGACGACGGCATCCAGCCCGGCGAGGTCGTGAACGTCAAGGGCCCCGACTCCGGGAAGGTCATCGCGCGCGGGTACTTCAACCCGCAGGGCGGCACCCCGCTGCGCCTGCTGACGTGGCAGGACGAGGACATTGACCTGAAGTTCTACCGCGCCCGCGTGAAGGCCGCCCTGGCCCGCCGCGCCGGCCGGATCATGAACACCGACGCCATGCGCGTCCTGCACGCTGAGGCGGACGGGATGCCCGGCGTGATCGCCGACCAGTTCGCCGGAACGCTGGGCGTCCAGCTGCGCAACGCGGGCGTCGAGCGGCACCGTGACCTGATCGTGAAGGCCCTGCGCGAGGAGACCGGCGCGACCAGCGCCTACGAACGCAGCGACACCGGCGAGCGGCGCAAGGAGGGCCTGGACCTCGTGACCGGCACCCTCTGGGGCGACGTGCCGGACCGCGTGGAATTCTTCGAGGACGACCTGAAGCTGCACTTCAACCCGATGGACGCGCAGAAGACCGGGTTCTTCCTCGACCAGCGCGACAACCGCCGCCTGATGCGCACGTTCGTGCAGCCCGGCGCGGGCTTCCTCGACGTGTACTCCTACACCGGCGGCTTCAGCCTGCACGCCGCGAAGGCAGGCGCGAAGGCGGTCGCGATCGACAAGGACAGCGTCGCGCTCGGCGCGCTGGAAGGCGCGGCACGTGGCAACGCCCTTCAGGTCGGCGTGCGCTGGGGTGACGCCATCGAACAGCTCGACGCCCTCGTCAAGGAGAAGCGCACCTTCGGCGCGATCGTCCTCGACCCGCCCACCCTCGCCAAGCGGCGCGACGACGTGCCCCGCACCAAACGCATCTTCACCGACGGCGCCGCCCGCGCCCTGCGCATGCTGGACAGCGGCGGGCACCTGCTGATCAGCACCTGTGCGCACTACATCCGCGTGGACGACCTCCTCGACGCCGCCCGCGTCGCCGCCGCCGAAGCCGACACTAACGCCGAGGTCCTGGACGTCACCTACCAGCCCGCCGACCACCCCCACCTCCTGAGCGTCCCCGAGAGCCTGTACCTCAAGAGCATCCTGCTGCGCAAAGCCTGACGTGTAGGCCATTGTGCGGGCGCGCCGCCGTGGAACGCGCCCGCACAATCGGCGTGACATGTCCACCGAAGCGCCCACCGCTGCCCTGACCCTGCGCCCCGCCACGGAGTTCACCCTGCTGACCCTGTCCACCCTGATGGCCGGGGCGTTCGAGGGCTACGTCGTGACCATCCCCGACGACCCCGCCGGATTCGCCGCGCGGGTGCGGGCCGAGCAGATCGACCTGAACGCCTCCTTGATTGTCTGCGTGGACGGCGAGCCGGTCGGGCTGGGCCTGATCGCCCGGCGCGGCGAGGACGCCCGGCTGGCCGGAATGGGCGTCCGCAGGGGCTGGCGCGGGCAGGGCGTGGCCCGCACGCTGCTGGACCGCCTGCTGGATGACGCCCGCGCACGCGGCGAGGCCCGCATGCACCTGGAGGTCATCGAGGGCAACGACCCCGCCATTGCCCTGTACGAGACCGCCGGGTTCGAGCGTCGGGGTCGACTGGCCGGGTACGAACGACCGGCGGGTGGGACGCAGCCCGCGCAAACCAACCCTCTGATCGAGGTGCCGCTGAAGGCAGCCGCGCGGACCCTGGCGCAGCACGCCGACGACGACCTGCCCTGGCAGCTGCACCCCGCCACCCTGACCGCCCTGACCCCACCCAACCGCGCCCTGACGCTGGGTGACGCGACCGCCTGGGTCCTCGAACAGCCCGGGGTGCTGGTGCTGCGCGCGATGCTCGTCCCGCCCGCCGCGCGCCGTCAGGGCCAGGGGCGCGCCCTGCTGGAGGCCCTGACCCGGGCGTTCCCGGATCACCGGATGATCGTCCCCGCCATCGTGCAGGAGCGTCAGGTCGACGGCTTCCTGACCGCCTGCGACTTCAGGCAGACGACCCTGTCGCAGCTGGAGATGACCTGCCCGCTGAAGTGAATCCTGTGACCGGGCGGATGCGCTCTTCCTCCCCCTCGACCCTGAAGGAAACGACAGAAATGATGGTGGGCGCGCCCACCCTGCCGTGCAGGTGGGTCGGGCAGCATCGGGTATGTCCGTCCGCCGAGTCCTGCTGCTGAGCGTGCCGCTGTCCGGCGTGGCGCTCGCCCATTACGCCGCGCCGCTTCCGCTGAGTGCCGTCGCGCCCGCGAAGGCGCAGTTCGGGCTGCCGTTCGCGGGGCCGCCCGGCCCGGACACCTGGATGCTCGGGCAGGGGTACGGGAACACGACCGGCGCGTACCGGCAGCGGCGCAGCACGTACGGGAACCTGCAGGGCATCCACGCGGGCCTGGATTTCAGCGCGCCGTGCGGCACGCCCGTGCGGGCCATCGGGGACGGCGTGGTGGCCGAGGTGGACGGCCCGCACGGCAGCCCGCCGCACAACGTGGTCGTGGATCACGCCGGGAACCTGTCCAGCCTGTACGGGCACCTGCGGGTCCGGTCCAGCGTGCGCGTGGGGCAGCGGGTCACGCGCGGGCAGGTGATCGGGCAGAGCGGGGACTCGCAGGGCACCTGCGTCAGCGCGCCGCACCTGCACCTGGAACTGCGCGACCGGTCGCACCAGCGCTTCCTGAACCCGCTGCCGTACATCGCGGCGGACTGGAATTCGCTGGCGCTGGCCGGGAGTTTCGGCCGCGGCTACGAGTACGACCTGACGCAGCCCCGGCGCTGGCAGACGCCGGACTCGCAGCCCGCCGCGCTGCGGGGTGGCCCGCTGCTGAACGAGTACCGCAAGCCCTGGCCTCCCGCCGCCGGGGGTGCCCGGTGAAGCGCACCCTGCTAGCCCTGGCCGCCCTGTTGCTGGGCGCGGCAGAGGCCGCCACCCTCCCGTCCCGCGCGGTCCTGAGCGGCGAGTGCTGCCCCGGCGTGGTCTGGACACCCGACTCGCGGGCGCTGCTGTTCCTGGATGGCCCCCCGGCGCGCGGCTCGACCGGTATCTACAGCGTCCCGGCGGACGGGGGAGAGGTCACGCGGCGCTTCTCCAGCGTGGCGTTCTTCTCGCCGTCCCTGCGCTGGGCGGTGCGACCCGGCGCGGGCGAGGCGACCACTCTGGAACGCCTGACCGACGGGCGGCGCTTCACGCTGCCCACGTACGGGGCGGACGTCGTCTGGACGCGCGCCGAGACGCGGCTGGCGTACGCGCGCAGCAGCACGAGCGGCAACTTCGACCGGCGCGTCACGCGGGTGTTCGTCGCGGACATGTTCGGCGCGCCCCGGCTGGTGGCGACCCTCTCGGGCGGCAGCATCCACGGCTGGGTGAACGACTCGACACTGCTGCTGAGCGGCAAGCCAAGTGCCGGGGCGCGGGATCGCGAACTGTTCACCCTGGACACCCGCACGGGCGCGCGGCGGGTGCTGCGGCAGGCGCTGGGCTTCCGCTCGGTCAGCCTCAGCCCCGACGGTCGGCAGGTCGCGTACACCGTCGCCTTCGACAGCGCCGCCCGCAACGGCCTGTGGCTCCAGGCGACCGCCGGGGGCAGCCCACGCGAACTGAGCGTGTTCGGGTCCTACCGCTGGCGCGACGCGAACCGCCTGCTCCTGATTCCCCTGGGCACCGGGGGCGGCGCGCATGAGCTGCGTCAGTACAGCGTGCCCGCCAATGCGTGGTCGACGCTGGGCGACCTGGGCGGTCAGGTGCGGCTGGCGGACTGGTCGGTCAGTCCCGACGGGCGGCGCCTGAGCTTTCTGAGTGCGAGGGATGGGAACGTGCGCGTGCTGACGTTGCCGTAATGAAGGATGAGGCTGCGGGTCATAGCAGAATCGCGGGCTGACCTGCTACACTGTCTCGTTTCCGAAGCGCAGGGGTGACCTTACGCACGCAACGTAAATATTCGGCGGCCCGCTGCATGCACGCCCGGCCGCGCACGAGGAGCCAGACCTTGCAGAACAATCTGATCGTGAAGGGCGCGAAGGCACACAACCTCAAGGACATCACGGTGGAACTGCCGCGCGACCAGTTCGTGGTAATCACCGGCGTGTCCGGCAGCGGCAAGAGCACCCTGGCCTTCGACACCATCTACGCCGAGGGCCAGCGCCGCTACGTCGAGAGCCTCAGCGCCTACGCGCGCCAGTTCCTGGGCCTGATGGAGAAACCCGACGTCGAGAGCATCACCGGCCTGTCCCCGGCCATCTCCATCGACCAGAAGACCACCAGCCACAACCCGCGCAGCACCGTCGGGACCGTCACCGAGATCCACGACTACCTCCGCCTGCTGTACGCCCGCGTGGGCACCCCGTACTGCCCGGTGTGCGGCCGCAAGATCGAGAAGCAGAGCCCCAGCGAGATCACCGACCGCCTGCTGGCGGGCTTCCCGGACAAACGCGCCATCCTGCTCGCGCCCGTCGTGCGTGGCCGCAAGGGCGAGTACCGCAAGCTGTTCGCAGACCTGCGCCGCGAGGGCTTCGCGCGCGTCCGCGTGGACGGCACGCTGTACGAACTGGAGGAAGCCGAGAAGCTGAAGCTGGAGAAGTTCGAGAAGCACGACGTGGATGTCGTCATCGACCGCGTGACCCTGCGCGAGAGCGACCGCAGCCGCATCGCCGAGAGCGTCGAACTGGGCCTGCGCCGCGGCGAGAGCCTGCTGCGCGTCCTGATGCCCGACGCCGGTAAGAACAGCGCGGGTGAGGACGACGGCAGTGCGCACGAGGAACTGTACTCCGAGAAGTTCGCGTGCCCCGAGCACGGCAGCGTGCTGGAGGAACTCGAACCCCGCTCGTTCTCGTTCAACTCGCCGTACGGCGCGTGCGGGGACTGCGCGGGGCTGGGCAGCAAGCAGGAGTTCAGCGCGGACCAGATCATCGACGACAAGCTCTCCATCGCCGAGGGCGCCATCCTCCCCTGGAGCAAGAAGGGCACGGGCGGCGGCATCTACTACTGGGACAAGTTGCAGGCCCTGGCCGAGCACCTGGACTTCAGCGTGAAGACCCCCTGGCGCGAGCTGCCCAGGAAGGCGCAGGACGCGATCCTGCGTGGCCCCGGCGCGCCGTTCGAGGTCGTGTACCGGCGCGCGGGCAAGGAAACCATGCGCTTCATGACCGAGTTCGAGGGGGTCATCCCGAACCTGGAACGCCGCTACGCCGACACGGAAAGCGACTTCATGCGCGAGAAGCTGGAGGAACTGATGGAACTCCAGCCTTGCCCCACCTGTGGTGGCACCCGCTACAAACCCGAGATCCTCGCGGTGCGGGTGGGCGGCCTGAACATCAGTCAGGCGAGCGGCATGAGCGTCCTAGCGGCCGACACCTTCTTCCGCGACCTGCAGGTCGGCGAACTCGACCACGCGGCGATTGACCCGTTCCTGAAGGGACACACGGGCGGCAGCGCGAAGGCGCACGGCCCCCGCCACTACGAGTACGTCCTGAACGACTTCGGATCGGCGGTCGCCGCGCCCATCCTGAAGGCGATCCGCACCCGCCTGAAATTCCTCGTGGACGTCGGCCTGGACTACCTGAGCCTCGACCGCACCGCGAACACCCTGAGCGGCGGGGAGGCGCAGCGCATCCGGCTGGCCACGCAGGTCGGCAGCGGCCTGACCGGGGTGCTGTACGTCCTCGACGAACCCAGCATCGGGCTGCACCCCAAGGACAACCACCGACTGATCGGCACGCTGAAGCACCTGCGGGACCTGGGCAACACCCTGATCGTCGTCGAGCACGACGAGGACACCATGATGGACGCCGACTACCTCGTGGACATGGGCCCCGGCGCGGGCGTGCACGGCGGGCAGGTTGTCGCCGTCGGCACCCCGGAACAGGTGAAGAAGGACAAGAACAGCCTGACGGGCAAGTACCTGCGCGGCGAACTGAAGATCGAGGTGCCCACCCATCGCCGCCGGGGCAACGGCAAACAGTTGAAGGTGATCGGGGCGCGCGAACACAACCTCCAGAACGTGTCCATCGAGATCCCTTTGGGCACCATGACCGTCGTCACCGGCCCGTCCGGCAGCGGCAAGAGCACCCTGATCCACGACATCCTGCACGCCACCCTGGCCCGCGAACTGAACGGCGCGAAGACCACCCCCGGCCGTTTTGAGCGGATCGAGGGCATGGAGCACCTGGATAAGGTCATCGAGATCGACCAGAGCCCCATCGGGCGCACGCCGCGCAGCAACCCCGCCACGTACACCGGCGTGTTCACCGAGATCCGCGACCTGTTCACCCGCACGCCCGAGGCCCGCAGGCGCGGCTATCAGGCCGGGCGCTTCTCCTTCAACGTGAAGGGCGGCCGCTGCGAGCACTGCAAGGGCGACGGCGTCATGAAGATCGAGATGAACTTCCTGCCCGACATCTACGTCCCCTGCGAGGTCTGCAAGGGCGCGCGCTACAACCGCGAGACGCTGGAAGTCAAATACAACGGCAAGACCATCGCCGACGTGCTCGACCTGACCGTCGAGGACGCCCAGAGCTTCTTCGAGGCGATTCCCGCCATTGAACGCAAGATGACCCTGCTGTGCGACGTCGGCCTGGGCTACATGAAGATCGGGCAGCCCAGCACCACCCTGTCGGGCGGCGAGGCGCAGCGCATCAAACTCGCCAGCGAACTGAGCAAACGCGCCACCGGCAAGACCATCTACATCCTCGACGAACCCACCACGGGATTGCACTTCGAGGACGTCCGCAAACTCATGGAGGTGCTGCAACGCCTCGTGGAGGGCGGGAACACCCTCGTGATCATCGAGCACAGCCTGGACGTCATGAAGACCGCCGATCACATCATCGACCTGGGTCCCGAGGGCGGCGTGCGCGGCGGCACGGTGGTCGGCACCGGCACCCCCGAGGAGATGGCCGCCCACCCCACCAGCCACACCGGCGAGTACCTGCGCCGCGTCCCCGGCATCACGCCCGCCCAGCCCCGCACTGTCCCGTCAGACGAATCTGTGGAGGCGCCGAAGAAGCCCAAGCGCACCCCGAAGAAGGCCACCACTGAGGAGCCGGAACTGGTCGGCGCGGCCCCTGCCCGCAAGGGGCGTGCTAAGAAAGAAAGCGCATGACCTCGCCCGACTCTGCCCCCACCCCACAGGCCGCTCCGGCCACTCCCGCGCCTGCCCGCACCCGCCGGGCGCGCCGCCCGCGCCTGCCGGAGTTCGAACCGCCGCGTATCACGCCGGGCCGAGCGCTGGCGCACCTGCTGGGCGGCCTGATCACCCTGGCGGTCCTGGCGTACTTCCAGTGGACGCCCGGCGAGTGGCCGGTGCGCCTCCTGACCTGGGTGGCGCTGACGATCATCGCGGACGAATTCGACGGCTGGTACGGCTACGTCGCGCTGCTGCTGGGCGGCCTGGGGTACTTCAGTCCCGTCACGCCGCCCGAACAGTGGACGGTCATCCTGCCGCTCGTGGGCGGCGCTCTGGCGGGGGTGCTGCTCATCAAGCACTCCGGCGGGCTGTTCGTGCTGCCCTTCGCCGCGGCGCTGTACGCCGCCGTGATCATCGGTATGGGGCAGTTCGCCACCAAACTCGACGGCAGCCTCACCCTGCCCGCCAACGAGGAGTTCCAGCGGACCGCGCTGGTCGGCCTGATCGTCGGGCTGACCGTGAGTGCCATCCGGCGCATCGTCAGCCTGATCCTGCGCGCCCGCGCCCGCAGAGAACAGCGAGGAGCCATGCCAGCCGCCTAGTTCGCCCCGGCACTCCCGCCGCCCCGCGCCACCCGGCCGGGGCGGCGTTCGCTGGTCCGCCCTGAGGCACCCGGCCCAGGTGGCCCGCGTTACACTGCCCCCAGATGACCGCCAACAGCAACCCCAACCGCATGTTCCTGGTGATCGGCACCCTGATCGCCGCCGTTCTCATCGGCCTAGCCGTGTTCGCCGTGCAGGGCAAACCCGCCGCCGGAACCGCCGAATTCGACCTGCAGGGCGTCCCCTTCGCCGGGCAGGACAGCGCACCCGTGAATGTCGTCGTGGTCGAGGACTTCAAGTGCCCCGTCTGCAAGAGCTTCGAGGAGACGGTCGCGCCCGAACTGAAAACCAAGTACGTCGACACCGGCAAGGTCAAGATGTACTCCCTGCTGTGGCCCTTCCTGGCCGAGGCCCGCAGCCTGCCGACCGATGACAGCAAACTCGCCGCGCAGGCGTCCCTGTGCGTGGCGGACCAGGGCGGAAACGACCCCTTCAACGCCTTCAAGGCCATCCTGTTCCGCGCGCAGGGAGACGAGAACACCGTGTGGGCCACCAAGACCCGCCTGAAGGAACTGGCCGGCAACCTGGAGGATCTCGATCAGAGCAAATACGCTGAGTGCCTCGACTCGGACGCCACCGCCGCCCGCGTGGACGCCATGGAAGCGCAGGCCGTCAAGGCCCGCGTGACCGGCACGCCCACCGTGTTCGTGAACGGTCAGAAAGTCAACGCCACCGTGGCGGACATCAGCGCCGCCATCGACGCCGCGAACTGAGCCGTGACGCGCGACAACCGCCTCTACGCCGCGTGGGTCGTGTCCCTGATCGCCACGCTGGGCAGCCTGTACTTCAGCGAGATCCGGCACTTCAACCCCTGCATCCTATGCTGGTTCCAGCGCATCTGCATGTACCCGCTGGCCGTCATCCTGGGCGTCGCCGCCCTGACCGGCGACCTGCGCGTCCGCCGTTACGCCCTGCCCCTGGCCGGAATCGGCGTGCTGATCGCGCTGTACCAGAACCTCGAAACGTGGGGCGTCGTCCCGGCGCCCGCCGCGTGCACCGCCGACCCCAGCGCCTCCTGCGGCACCCCCTGGCCCGTCTGGGGCCTGAACTCCCCGCTGAACACCGTCCTCACCATCCCGGTCCTGAGCATGATCGCCTTCACGCTCATCATCGCTCTGCTGGGCTGGCGCCGCACCCGCGCCAGCTGAGGCAGGCGTCCGGGCAGTGGACCATGGGGCGCAGAGAGGTTCACTGCGCCCGGCGCGTCCGGTTTATACGGGGCGGCCCGCCATCATGAACGACGCGGTCATCCCACCGTCCACCGGGATGATCGCGCCAGTCATGAACGCCGATTCCTCACCTGCCAGGAAATACACGACCTGCGCCACCTCGCGCGGCGTACCGAGGCGGCGCAGCGCGTGCAGATCCTCGTAGTCCCGGCGGGTCTGCTCCGGGTCGTCACTCTCCGCGATGCTCTGCAGCACCGCCTCGGTACTGATCGCGCCGGGCGCCACGGCATTCGCCCGCAGGCCGTGCGGCGCGAGATCCAGCGCCATCGCGCGGGTCAGGTTCACGAGGCCGCCCTTGCTGGCGTTGTACGCCGCGTTGCCCTGCTCGGCGAACAGGCCCTGCACGCTGGCCACGTTCACCACGGCCGATCCGCGCGGCAGCAGGTCCACGAGGGCCCGCGTGAGCAGCAGCGGGGCGGTGAGGTTCACGTTCAGGGTCCGTGCCCAGCCCCGCTCGCTGACGTCCAGCACGCCCCCGTGCGCGCCCTGGAACGCCGCGTTGTTCACGAGGACCTGCACGCCCCCCATCTCGCGCGCGGCCCGCACGATCCGCTCGCGCCCGGCGGCGGTACTCACGTCCGCCTTCACGCGCCGCTGTCCCCGCAGGTTGGGGGGCAGGCTCAGGTCCGCGCTCAGGACCCGCCATCCCCGTTCCGCGAACAGTTCCGCGGTCGCCCGTCCGATCCCGCGCGCCGCGCCCGTCACCACCACCCCACCCGAGACGTCCGTCATGCCTCCAGTGTCACGGACGCCCGCCCTGGGGGCGCGGAGGCATAAGGCACGCTCAATGGGGGTGCGGGCAGTGGGAAAAGGGGAAGGCCCGCCGACTGTGTTGACATCGGCGGGCCCTTCATACGCAGGTGGGCGGGGCGGAGGTCAGCAACCGACCCACACCCCATTCCCTTACTTGCGGCTGGCTTCGATCAGTGCGGGGACGATCTCGTTGATGTCGCCCACGATGCCGTAGTCCGCGACCTTGAAGATGGGCGCTTCGGCGTCCTTGTTGATGGCGATGATGTTCTTGCTCTTGCCCATGCCGCTCAGGTGCTGCACGGCGCCGCTGACGCCCAGGGCGATATAGGCCTTGGGCTGTACGGTCTTGCCGGTCTGCCCGACCTGTTCGGCGTAGGGGCGCCACCCGGCGTCCACGACGGCGCGCGTGGCGCCGACGCCCGCGCCGAGGTTGTCCGCGAGGGCCTCGACGTACCGGCTGAAGTTCTCGGGGCTGCCGACGCCGCGGCCGCCGGTGACGATCACGTCGGCTTCGGTCAGGGCGACACGGCTGCTCTTCTCGACGCTCTTGCCGGTCACCTCGACGCGGGGGGCGGGCAGGGAGAGTTCGACGTCGTACTGCTCACCAGCCGCGGCGGCTGGGGCGGCGGGCGCGAACGAGCCGGGTTTCACGGTCACGACGACCAGCCCGTCGGCCTCGACCGTCTCGGTCACGCGGGCGAGGTAGGTGTAGCGCTGCGCCTGGAGGGCCGCGCCGTTGCTGCTGAGTTTGGTGGCGTCCTCGAGGTACGCGGCGTCGAGCTTCACGGCCACGCGGGGGGCGTACTCGCGGCCGGAGCGGCTCCCGCCGATGATCACGGTGTGCGCCTCGCCTTCCTGCGCGATCTGCGTGGTGGCGGCGGCCCAGACCTCGGCGTTGTAGGTGGCGAGCCCGGGCAGGTCGGCGACGAGCACCTGATCGGCGACGGCGGCGGACTCGGTGGCCACAGCGGCGACGTTCTGGCCCAGCACGAGCAGGGTGATGGGACCTTCGCGGCCCGATTCGCGGGCGGCGGTGACCATTTCCAGGGTGGCTTTCGCCAGTTTCCCGGCGGTGTGTTCAGCGACGATCAGAATCATGCGATCACCTTGGCTTCGTTGCGAAGCAGGTCGAGAAGCTGCTGGGCGGCGGCCTGGGCGTCCTTGCCGTCGATCATCCTGTTCAGGCGGGCGCGGGTCTGGATCTCGGCGCCCACGGTGCGGACCTTGCTGGTCAGGCCGTAGGTGGCGGGGTCGTCCTTGCGGAGTTCCTTCTTCTTGGCCTTCATGATGTTCGGCAGGGTGGGGTAGCGGGGTTCGTTGAGGCCCTGCTGGGTGGTGACCACGGCCGGGAGGGTCGCGCGGAAGCTCTCGTTGCCGTCGTCCACGTCGTGGCGGCCGGTGAGGGTCTCACCGTCGAGTTTCAGTTCGTTCGTCCAGGTGAGCTGGGGCCAGCCGAGGCGTTCGGCGCTGGCGGCGCCGAGGGCCTGGGAGTCCCAGTCGGCTTCCTGGCCGCCCACGAGGATCAGGCCCGCGTTCTCGGCCTGCGCGACCTGCGCGACGACGCGGCTGAGGGTCACGGCGTCGAACTTCTCGTCGGTCTCGACGTGGATGGCGCGGTCGACGCCCATGGCCAGGGCGGTGCGCAGGGCGTCCTCGTTGCGTTTGGGGCCGATGGCGAGCGCGATGATCTGCTCGACATTGGCGCCGCTCTCGCGCAGGCGCAGGGCTTCTTCGACGCCGTACTCGTCCATGCCGTCGATGACGAGGGTGGCGCCGTCGAGGTCGACCTGCTGGGCGTTGATCTTGACGCGCGCTTCGGCGTCGGGCACTTGGCGGACTAGGGTCAGGATGTTCATGGGGCCTCCGGGGAGTGTGCACTCACGGCTGGTGCGATGCGGCGGGTGATGCCGGTCGCCCCAGCATGCCAAATTGGACTGAGTTCAAGTTTAGCAGAACGGGACGCGCGACTCGCAACCCACCCAGACCGGCTACCGGTCCACCACCCCTCACGGATTCTCATCTTCGCCACGAGACCTTTATGTCGCCCCGGGTCTTAATCTTCAATCATCCAGAAAGGGGAGAACTCTCACATTCAGGACCGACGCTACCACTCATGAAGAAGCTGCTGCCCCTGACCCTGCTGACCCTCGCCGCCACCACCGCCACTGCCGGCGCCCAGAGCCTGAACGGCCTCGAACTCGGCCTCACCGGCGGCTACGCCGGCGGCCTCAGTGGCGAACTGTTCGTGCACGCCCCCAACGTGGTGGGCCCGGTCGGCATCAAGGCCGGCGTCGCCTACACCCGCCCCAGCGACGCCATCAACGACAGCGCCCCCACCGGTCTGGGCGGCACGTTCGGCGACTACAAGAAGCCCACCAGCCAGGGCGGCCTCGGCTACTCCGAGAGCGGCTCGCAGACCGTGGTCTCACTGGACGGCACCTACAGCCTCGGCGAACTCAGCCCCGGCCTGGACGCCACGGCCTACGCCGGCGGACGGTACGGGATGTTCCGCGCCAACTTCGGTGACTCCTCACAGAGCACCACCTACACCACCAATCCCTTCGGTCTGGGTGCCGGTGTCATGGTCAGCTACGCCCTGACCGGCGGCCTGAGCCTCGTCACGGATCTGGGCGTCGACACCTACTTCCGTTCCTCCATCACCACGAACGACAATAAGGGCACCGTCATCACGAGCTCGACCGGCAGCGGCGACTACAACGCCGTCAGCAACCAGTTCGTCCGCCCCGGCACCGTGTTCAAGGCGCGCATCGGCGTGAAGACCAGCTACTGATCCTCTGAGTCCTGAAGACCGGTCCCTTGCCCAGGGGCCGGTTTCTCTCTGGGTTCCAGATGCTGCCGCAGCACCTCGAACCCCGCCACGGCCCGCGGGAACCCCAGGTAGGGCACGCACAGCATCAGGGCGTCCCGGACCTCGGCCTCTGCGGCTCCGGCGTTCAGGGCCCCCCGGATGTGGGTGCGCAGTTCCGGCGGGCTGCCCAGCGACACCAGCAGCGCGCAGGCAATCAGCTCCTTCGTCTTCAGGTCAAGGGCAGGGCGGTCGTACACCGTGTCGTACGCGAAATCCCTGATGTAGCGGCCCAGATCGGGGTCCAGAGCGTCGAGCCGCCGCTGGATGCGGTCCTCCTGCGTGCCGAAGATCACAGTGCGGGCCTTCATGGACTCGTTCATCCCTTCAGCGTAGCGGGGTGGTCAGACGAGGAAAGAAGACCGTCAGGGAGGGGCCGCTAGTGTGGGACGTGTGACCAGCCAGGCGGAGCAGATCGTAAGGTTTCCCCAGCCTTCCGTCCAGACGCGGCGCTACCCTACACTCAGGCTGTCACCACCTGTACCTTCCGGTCCCGTCCACTGCGACAGTCGTTTCTCCGTTGACTTCCGTTCCCCTCCCCGCGCCTAGACCGCGCTTTCCCTAGGGGGTTCCCATGAACCGATATGACGACCGCGCCCGCCTCGTGTTCCACTACGCCCGCGAGGAAGGCAACCGCCTGGGCCACGCCATGGTCGGCCCCGAACACCTCCTCCTGGGCCTGATGCGCGAGGGCGGCACCGCCGCCAGCATCCTCGGGGAGTTCGGCGCGTCCCTGGATGGCCTGCGCCGCCGCGTGGAGGAGATCATCGGCCGCGGCGAGGGCAACCGCCTGAACGACGCGCCCAGCATCACGCCCCGCGCCCGCCGCGTCATGGAACTCGCGTCCAGCGAGGCCCGCGCCCTGGGCGCGCAGGTGACGAGCACCGAGCACATCCTGCTGGGCATCATCCGCGAGGGCGACGGCGTCGCCTTCCGCATCCTGCAGGAACTCACCAAGGACGTGGACACCATCCGCTGGCGCATCCTCGCGCAGGGCGAGGGCGCGGGCAGCAAACCCGCCAAACCGGTCGCCACGCCGTTCCTCGACGAGTACGGCCGCGACCTGACCAAGTGGGCGCGCGAGGGCAAACTCGACCCCGTCATCGGGCGCAGCGAGGAGATCCGCCGCGTCACGCAGATCCTCACGCGCCGCACGAAGAACAACCCCGTGCTGATCGGGGACCCCGGCGTCGGCAAGACCGCCATCGTCGAGGGGCTGGCGCTCGCCATTCACGAGAAGCGCACCCCGCCCAACCTCCACAACGTGAGGCTGGTCAGTCTGGACCTCAGCGGCGTCGTGGCGGGCACCAAGTACCGTGGGGAGTTCGAGGAACGCCTGCGGCAGATCATCGAGGAGCTGCGCAACGCGAAGGTCATGGCCTTCATCGACGAGCTGCACACTCTGGTCGGCGCGGGCGGCGCCGAGGGCACGCTGGACGCCGCGAACATCCTCAAACCCGCATTGAGCCGCGGGGAGATCCAGGTGATCGGCGCGACCACCACCGGCGAGTACCACCGCTACATCGAGAAGGACGCCGCGCTGGAACGCCGCTTCCAGCCGGTGATCGTGCTCGAACCCAGCCCCGCCGAGACGCTGCAGATCCTGCGCGGCCTGAAACCCAAGTACGAGGAACACCACGGCGTGCAGATTCCCGAGCAGGCACTGGAACTCGCCGTGCGCATCGGCGAGCGGAGCCTGCCGGGCCGCAACTTCCCGGACAAGGCCATTGACCTGATCGACGAGGCCGCCAGCCGCGTCCGCCTGAACATGAGTGTCGGCCTGCCCGTCGCGGAGACCGAGGACGGCGAACCGTACGTCACCCGCGAGGACATCGAGAGCGTCATCAACTCCATGGGCGGCATCTACTCCGAGGAAACCGCCGCGCAACTGGTCGACCTGGAGCAGCAGCTGCAGGATCAGGTGTACGGCCAGCCGGACGCGATCCGCGCGCTGAGTTCCGCGCTGCGCCGCGCCCGCGTGGGCCTGGGCGGCCGCACCCGCGTCGCCGCGAGCTTCCTGTTCGTCGGCTCCAGCGGCGTCGGCAAGACGCACCTCGCCAAGGCGCTGGCCCGCACGCTGTTCGGCAGTGAACGCAGCCTGATCCGCATGGACATGAGCGAATTCCAGGAAAGCCACTCGGTCAGCAAACTGATCGGTTCGCCCCCCGGCTACGTCGGCTTCGAGCAGGGCGGCCGCCTCACGGAAGCCGTGCGCCGCCAGCCGTTCAGCGTCATCCTCCTCGACGAGATCGAGAAGGCTCACCCGGACGTGTACAACACCTTCCTGCAGGTGCTCGACGACGGCCGCCTGACCGACGGTCTGGGCCGCACCGTGGACTTCCGCCGCACGATCATCATCATGACCAGCAACACCGGCTTCAACGTGAACCCCACCGTGGGCTTCAGCCCCGTCACGCCGGACAACAACCAGCCGCTGCGGCACATCTTCACGCCGGAATTCCTCGACCGCCTGGACGAGGTCATCCGCTTCAGGAGCCTCGGCGAGGAGGAACTCGTGCGGGTCGCGCAGCAGCTCATGGGCGAGATGCGCGAGGAACTCGCCAGCCGCGAACTGACCGTCACCTTCGACCCCGCCATCGCCGCGTGGCTGGTGGGCAAACTCAAGTCCCGCAGCCCCAAACACGCCGTCGGCAGCAGCCGCCAGCTGCGCACCCTGGTCCGCGAGGAGATCGAGGATCCCCTGGCGCTGGAACTCGCCAGCAACCACGGCGAGGAAGTCCGCGTCGTGCTCGGCCAGGACGGCGTTCAGTTCGAGAAGGGCGAGGAAGCCGCCACCCGCCAGATCCTCGCGTAAGCCCACCTGGAAGGGGCCCCGGCCAGCGCTGGGGCCCCCTCGTCGTTCACTGCCGGATCTACTTCCGGCAGGTGAGGTCCACCCGGAAGGCGGGATCCGGGGTGTTCCACGGCAGGCCCGCCTTCACGTTCCCGGCGCGCAGGTACACGAGTTTCGTGGGGGCGCCGCTGCCGGGCACCTGGGCTTTCATGGTGTACGCCCCGGCCGGCATCACCGCGCGGTTGTGATCCCAGCCCTCGCGGTTCGGGGCGACGCTCTCGACGGTGGTGGTGGTGCCATCCGCAAAGGCCAGATTCACGTTCGTGAGGCCGAAGCCCGTGCCGGTTAGGTCGAGGCTCTGCCCGGTGGCATTGCGGACTTCAGCGGTGATCTCGAATCCGGGACGGCTGTTGTACGTGCTGGGCACGGCCCGGACGTCCGTCACGCGGAAGCGCCACACGCCGTTGAACAGCGTCTCGCCCAGGCAGCCGCTCACGGCCGCCACCTGATTCTGCCCGCCCGCACCCGCCGGGAGGTTCAGGTCCACCCGCCCGCCGGTCACGGTTACGTTCAGCCCGGCGGCCTTCAGCGCGGCTACCGGGACGTACGTGGTGCCGTTCACGCTGATGGCATTCGCGGCGGCCCGCCCGTTGATGAAGAAACGGACGCTGGTGGTCGCAGCCACCGCGACGCTCAGCAGCGCGGTGGCGGACAGGGACAGGACGGTCAGGGAACGGGCGGTGGGGGCACGCTGGGTCATAGGGACTCTCCTTTCCCGCGTCTGGGCGGGCATGTGGGCAGTGTGCGCGGCGGGGCGTGATCGGGCCGTGATCACGCGGCGGGCGCCGCAATCCGGCCTCCGGGAACCATCCGCCCGCCGCGCGTCCGCTACGATGGCGGGATGACGAAGAGCATCCTCGATTTCCAGGACGAACACGGCCGCATCACCGGGTGGCCCAGCGACCGCCGCCGCGCGCACCAGCTCGCCATCCTCGACTACCTGACCGGGCTGTTCGAACCCGGCGTGTCCTACGACCAGGGGCAGGCCGAGCAGATCCTCGCCGACCACAGCACCCTGGAAGACCCCAGTTTCCTGCTGACCGAACTCGTGGACGGCGATTACCTCGCCACGCAGGACGGGACCTACTGGCGGGCGGACGGCCGCCCCGGCGCGCGTGGCTAAAGCCCGCACCACCTACGTCTGCAG
Organism: Deinococcus sedimenti; assembly: GCF_014648135.1. Classification (NCBI taxonomy): domain Bacteria; kingdom Thermotogati; phylum Deinococcota; class Deinococci; order Deinococcales; family Deinococcaceae; genus Deinococcus; species Deinococcus sedimenti. Next base: position 488,683 of record NZ_BMQN01000002.1, read on the forward strand.
CAGTTGCGGGTACACCAGCGCCAAACCGCTGGGCCGCTGCCCGAACTGCCAGGCGTGGAACTCCTTCGAGGAAGAGGTGCCCGCCGTCACCACGGCCGCGCGCGGTGGGGCGTATGGGGGCATCACGGGCGGCCGCCTCACGCCGCTGTCCTGGGTGGGCCGCCGCGAGGAGCCCCGCACCCCGAGCGGCATCCCGGAACTCGACCGGGTGCTGGGCGGCGGGCTGGTTGCCGGGGGCGTCACGCTGATCGGCGGGGAGCCCGGCATCGGCAAGAGCACCCTGCTCCTGCAGGTGGCGGACAAGGTCGCGGCGGGGGGCGGCACGGTGCTGTACGTGGCGGGCGAGGAATCCCTGGAGCAGATCCGCCTGCGCGCTGACCGCCTGGGCGTGAAGGCCGAGATCCAGCTGACCCGCGACACCCGCGCCGAACATGTGGCGGCGCTGATGGCCGAGCACAAGCCCGCGCTGTGCATCGTGGATTCCATCCAGACCGTGACCGTCGAGGGGGATGGCGCGCCGGGTGGCGTGGCGCAGGTCCGCGACGGGACCGCCCTGCTGACCCGCGCCGCGAAGGAAACCGGGACCGCCACCGTCCTGGTGGGGCACGTCACGAAGGACGGCACGGTCGCCGGACCGAAGGTTATGGAGCACATCGTGGACACCACCGTCTTCCTGGAGACGGTCGGGTCGTACCGCCTGCTGCGTTCGGTCAAGAACCGCTTCGGGCAGGCCGGTGAACTCGGCGTGTTCGAGATGCGCGGCGAGGGCCTGATCGCCGTCGAGAACCCGTCGGCGGCGTTCCTGGCCGAGCGGCCCGTCGGGGTGCCCGGCAGCGTCGTCGCCGCCACCATCGACGGGCAGCGCCCCATGCTGCTGGAGGTGCAGGCGCTGGCCAGCAAGACGCCGTACCCGAACGCCCGCCGGGTCGTGGTGGGCCTCGACGCCCGCCGCGTGGACGTCGTCCTGGCCGTGCTGGAACGCCGCCTGGACCTGACGCTGGGCGGACTGGACGTGTACGTGAACCTCGCGGGCGGCCTGAAGGTCCCCGATCCGGGCCTGGACCTCGCGGTGGCGCTGGCGGTGTACTCGGCCGTGGTGGGCCGCACCCTGCCGGACAGCGTCGCCGTGTTCGGCGAGGTCGGCCTGGCGGGCGAGGTGCGCTCCACCGTCGCCTCCATCCGCCGCGCCGAGGAAGCCCGCCGCGCCGGGTACACCCGCCTGATCGTCCCCCCCGGCCTGGACGGCCACCCCAACGGGGTGAGGAGCGTCGAGGAGGCCGTCGCGCAGGTCTGGGGCGGCGCACCGGCGTCCGGCAGGAAACCCCGCGCCGCTGCCGAGCGTACCTGAGGGTATGACTGCCCCGCTGTCGGCCGCGCCGCCCACCTCGCCCGTCTGGTTCCGGGCGGTGGTGTGGCTGGCGCCCCTGCTCCTGATCGTGACCGCCTGGATGCCGGACGACAGCGCCGACAAGCCTCTGCCGGTGGCGGGCAGCGTGGCCCTGACCCTGCTGGGCGTGGGACTGGCCGCACTGTTCGCGCAGGTGCCCCGGCGCCTCGCGTACACCCTGACCGACACGGGTCTGCGCATGAGCCGCTTCTCCGGCACCTTCGAGTGGCCGTACTGCGAACTGCGGGTGCGCCGCACCGACGCCGGGCTGGGCCTGCGGGTCGGCGGGGTGGGCCTGCCCGGCTACTACACCGGGAACTACACCTTCACGGGGGCCGGGTACCGCAGCGTGCAGGCCATCGCGTCGAACACGCGCGGCGGCCTGATCGTCGAGCGGGGTGGCACGCCGTACTACCTGACGCCCGCCGACCCGGACGCCTTCGCACAGGCGCTCGCCGCGCGGGGCGTGCCCGTCCTGGACTGAGCCGGACTCTGTACTGCGTGCAGGTCTCGTGAACGGGGGTCGCATCTGCCGGGGGGCGGTGGGTGCGACCCTTGGGGCATGACGAGCGGCGCCGCCGACCACGACCACGCCGAGCACGATCACCACCACGGGCATAGGCACAGCGAGCAGGGGCACGTCGGGCAGGGAGATGGCGGGCACGATCACAACCACGGCGCGAACGCGAACGCCCGGCAGCTGACCCTCGCCCTGCTGCTGACGGGCGGGTTCCTGATCGTGGAGGTCGTGTACGCGGTCCTGTCCGGCAGTCTGGCGCTGCTGAGCGACGCAGGGCACATGCTGACCGACGCGGCGGCGCTGGCCCTGTCGCTGCTGGCCCTCCGGGTGGGCGCGCGGCCCGCCGATGCGCGGCGCACCTTCGGGTACCGCCGGGCGGAGGTGCTGGCCGCCGCCCTGAACGCCGGGGCGCTGTTCGCCGTGGGCATCTACGTGCTCGTGGAGGCCGCGCGCCGCTTCGCGCAGCCGGTCGAGGTGCAGGCCACCCCCATGCTGATCGTCGCGGTGCTGGGCCTGATCGTGAACCTGCTCAGCGCCCGCATCCTGGCCGGAGGGCAGGGCGAGAGCTTGAACATGCGCTCGGCGTACCTGGAGGTCATGGGGGACCTGCTGGGCAGCGTCGCCGTGATCGTCGGCGCGCTGCTGATCCGCTTCACGGGCTGGACGTGGGTGGACCCGCTGCTGGGCGCGGGCATCGGCCTGTGGGTGCTGCCGCGCACCTGGGCGCTGCTGCGCGCCAGCGTGAACGTCCTGCTGGAGGGCGTGCCGCGCGGCCTGGACCTGAACGCCCTGCGCGCCGAACTGCGCGCCCTGCCCGGCGTGGACGACGTTCACGACCTGCACGTCTGGAGCGTGACGGGCGGCGTGAACAACCTGACGGCCCATCTGGTCGCCCCGAAGTCAGGCGACACCCTTCTACGCGAGGTGGAGGAGGTCGCCGCCCGATTCGGCATCGCGCACAGCACGGTGCAGATCGAAGGGCCGGACGCCCACGCGGCAGGTGGGGCGGCGCTGCACCCCTGAGCGGATGGGGGAGAGGGGCGGAACGTCGAAGGGTCAAAGGGTCTGGGAACGACGAGCTTCACAGCTTTTTTCTTAGACTCTCTGACCTTTCGACTCTTGGACTCTGCGTCGAGCGCCCGGACGGCCCTGATGAGCACCTATATGCCTTGACAGGAATATTCCTTTCGTAGCATAATATGTTCACAGCAGAACACACCAGAAGGAGGTCACGCGCCGCTTGAACCACCACACCTTCACCGCCCTGGCCGACCCGCACCGCTTCCAGATCGTCGAACTGCTGCGGGAACGGCCCCACAGCGTCGGCGAGATTGCCGACCGGCTCGGCCTGCGCCAGCCGCAGACGTCCAAGCACCTGCGCGTCCTCACGGACGCCGGACTGGTCCACATGGAACCCCAGGCCAACCGCCGCATCGCCCACCTGAACCCCACGCCCTTTCGCGACCTCGACGACTGGCTGACCCGCTACCGCCCCCTCTGGGAGGTGCGACTGGACCGGCTGGACGACTACCTGCGCACCCTCCCGCCCGAAGACCCCGCACCCGACCCAGATGAACCCGGAGGTTCCCCATGACGCACGCCACCCTCGACCACCGCATCGAAGACGCCCGCACCCTCGTGCTGGAACGCACCTTCGCCGCGACGCCCGACCGGGTTTTCGCGGCGTTCACGCAGGCCGAGCACCTGAAGCACTGGTGGGGGCCGCGCGGCTGGACCCTGACGCACTGTACCGTCGACCTGCGCCCCGGCGGCCGCTGGCACTACTGCATGACCTGCACCGACCCCACACAGGGCGACTTCCACGGCATGAACAGCTGGGGCCTGGGCGTGTACGAGCACATCGAGGCCCCTGCCCGCCTGACGTACACTGACCACTTCAGCGACGAGCACGGCGCCGTGAACGACCAGATGCCCGCCACGCTGGCCGACCTGACCTTCGAGGCCGTTCCCGGCGGTACGCGCGTCACCAGCCGCTCCACGTACGTCCGCCCGGAGGACCTGCAGGCCGTCATGGACATGGGGATGCTCCAGGGCATCAGCGAGACGTGGGACAGGCTGGCCGAACACCTCGCCTGACCGTCACCCTTCGGGCGCGGCGAGGGCCAGGAAGTTCCGGACGATCACTGATCGTTCCACCCGCTGCGACGCCAGGGACAGCGTCACGCGCGGACCCCCGCCCCGCAGGTCGCGGTACACGCAGCCGCGCAGGTGCAGGTGCCGCATCGCGGCCGGCACCAGCGACACGCCCAGGCCCGCCGCGACCAGACTGACCACCGACATCATCTGCGGGGCGGTCTGCCCGGGGCGCGCCTCGAACCCCGCCGCGCGGCACGCGGCCAGCACCGCGTCGTGCAGCGCCGGACCCACCGCCCGCGGCGTGAGGATGAACGGATCGTCCCGCAGCGCGTGCAGCGGCACCGGGTCCAGGCCCGCCGCCGGGTGATCCTCGGGCAGCACCGCCACCAGTTCACTGCACGCCACCTCTGTCACGCGGAACTCCTGCGCGTACTCCGGGGTGGCGCGCACGAACGCCGCGTCCAGCACGTGCGCACGCAGGTCCGCGACCAGATCCTCGGTGTTCTTCTCCGCCAGCGTCAGGTGCACCTGCGGGTACGCCCGGCGGAACGCGCGGATCACGTCCTGCACCGCCGGATCGATCCCCGCCGCGCCCGTGAAGCCCACCCGCAGCGCGCCCGTCTCGCCCCGCGCGGCCCGCCCGGTCTCGACAGCGGCGCGGTCCAGCTGCGCGGGAATGCCCGCCACCCTGGCCTGGAAGGCGCGGCCCGCCTCGGTCAGCTCCACGCCGCGCGGCGTCCGGTGAAACAGCGCCGCGCCCAGTTCGCGTTCCAGCGCGCGGATCTGCGCGCTCAGGGGCGGCTGCGCCATGCCCAGCCGCGCGGCGGCGCGTGTGACGTTGCCCTCCTCCGCGACCGTCAGGAAGTACCGCACCTGGCGCAACTCCATACGCGCAGCATATGGCGATGCCCCGCCGCGCGTATTAGACGTCTGACCGGGAGGAGCCTACAGTCGGGGGCATGACCGTCCTGAGCCCCGCCCACCCCGCTCCGACCCTGACGGGCGAGCCGGTGCGGCGCGGCACGCCCCAGTACCGCCGCATCGGCGCGGCACTGTTCCTGACGGGCTTCAGCGCGTTCTCACTGGTGTACTGCGTGCAGCCCCTGCTGACCGAATTCACCCGCGCGTTCCACGTCACGCCCGCCCAGAGTGCCCTGAGCATGTCCCTGACGACCGGGTGCCTCGCCCTGTCCATCCTGATCATGAGTGCCGTCGCGGACTCCTTCAGTCGCCGCCGCGTCATGCTGACCTCACTGCTCGCCGCCGCGCTCCTGAACGGACTGGCCGCGCTGGCCCCCACCTGGACCCTGCTGCTGCTGTGCCGCGCCCTGGAAGGCCTCGCCCTCGGTGGGGTGCCCGCCGTCGCCATGGCGTACCTCGCCGAGGAAATCCACCCCCGCGACCTGGGCGCCGCCATGGGGCAGTACGTGGGCGGCACCGCGTTCGGCGGCATGATGGGCCGCGTCTGCATCGGCCTGCTGAGTGACGTCACCTCCTGGCACGCCGCGCTGCTCGTCATGGCCGGCGCGGGCCTGCTCAGCGCCGCCGGATTCGCGCTGCTGCTCCCCCCCTCACGCGGCTTCCAGCCGCGCCCCGCCGCGCCCGCCCGCGAGCACCTGCGCCGCTGGGCCGCGCACCTGCGCACCCCCGGTTTGGGCGCCCTGTTCACGCTGGGGTTCCTGAACCTGGGCGTCATGGTCGCCGCGTTCAACTATCTCAGCTTCCGCCTGCACGCCCCTCCCTACGCCCTGAGTGCCGCCGCGATCAGCCTGATCTTCCTGACGTACCTGCTCGGCTCCGCCGCCTCCGGCTGGGGCGGACGCCTCGCCGACCGCCGGGGCCGCCGCCCCCTGCTGACCATCGGCCTGACCGTCAGCAGCGCCGGACTTGCCCTGACGCTCCTGACCCCCCTGCCCGTGATCATCCTGGGCGTCACGCTGATCACCGTCGGCTTCTTCATCACGCACTCGGTTGCCAGCAGCAGCGTCGGCCAGCTCGCCCGGCGCGACAAGGGCCACGCCAGCGCCCTGTACCTCCTCGCCTACTACGCCGGCAGCAGCGTCATCGGCGTCCTCGGCGGCCTCGCCTGGGCCACCGGAGGCTGGGCGCTCCTCGTCGCCCTGTGCGCGGCCCTGCTGCTGCTGCTCGGTCTGCTCGTCACCCGCAGCGTCCCGCGCCGCTGACTGGCGGCGCGACGGGGCGACCCTTCAGGCGCGGTCGTGCAGGGTGATGTGGTAGCCGTCCGGGTCGGCGAAGGTGAAGGTGCGGCCGAACGGGCCGTCTATGGGCGCGGTCACGATGCGGTGGCCGTCTGCCGTCAGGGTGTCGTGGATGGCCTGCACGTCGGTGGCGTGCAGCCACAGGGCGGTGCCGAGGCCGGGCTGGGCCACGCCGCTCAGTTCGGTGCCGGGTGCGAGGTCTCGAAGGGCGAAGGTGATGGGCTGGGTGTCGAACACGACGGCGTGCGGTGGCCCGGCGGGCGAGCGGCGCAGGCCGAGGTAGCGCTCGTAGAAAGCGTGGGACACGCGGAGGTCGCGCACCTGAATCGAGATGAAGTCTGGGCCGGTCACGGGCATAAAGATCCTCCTGATGTCAGTTAACTGACACGGGGATACTATGTCAGAATACTGACATGAGTCAAGATCGGCCCGGCGTCCACCTCGCCACCTCGACCGGCTACCTGCTCAAGGAAGCCGCCAGCACCCTGCGCGCCGCCATGGACGACGTCCTGCGCCCCCTCGACATGACCGTCACCCACTACGCCTGCTTGGAACTGCTCGCCCAGCGCCCCGGACTGTCCAACTCCGACCTCGCGCGCGGCACCTTCGTGACCCGCCAGTCGATGAACGTCCTCCTGCAGGCGCTCGAACGCGACGGGCAGGTGCAGCGCGCGGCGGAAGCCAGGTTCGGCAAGGCCCTGCCCACCACCCTCACCCCGCGCGGAGAAGAACGACTCAGGCAGGCCAGCGCCGCCGTCCGCGCCGTCGAACTGCGCATGCTGTCCGGCCTGACCCCCACCGAACAGGCCGACGTGACCCGACTCCTGCGCCTCATGGTTCATGCCCTGGCAGGCGGCCCCCGCGACACCTGACGGGAGCAGGCTCCCGAAGACAGGAAGGCGGGGCCAGGTCACGCAGACCCGGCCCCGCCAGCGTGCTGTGTTCAGTTCAGCGCGCCGGTCTGGAACGTGAAGTTCGTGCCGTCGTAGTCGACGTTCAGGCTGCTGCTGTCGGGCACGTTCCCCTGGAGGATCTCGCGGGCCAGGGGCGTCTCGATCTCGCGGCTGATGGCGCGCTTGAGGGGGCGGGCACCGAAGGCCGGGTCGTACCCGATCTGTGCCAGTCGGTCCTTCGCGGCGGCGCTCAGATGCAGGCTGACGCGGCGCTCGGCGAGGCGGCGGATCAGGCCGCGCATCTGGATATCCACGATGCGGTGCAGGTCGGCGGCGGTCAGCGCGTCGAACACGATGATGTCGTCCACGCGGTTCAGGAACTCCGGGCGGAAGTGACCCTGCAGCTCGCCCATGACGGCGTCGCGGATCTCAGTGGCGTCCCCGCCGCGGTGCTGCATCTCCAGGATCAGCGGAGAGCCGATGTTGCTTGTCAGGATGATCAGGGTGTTGCGGAAGTCCACCGTGCGGCCCTGCCCGTCGGTCAGGCGGCCGTCGTCCAGCACCTGCAGCAGCACGTTGAACACGTCCGGGTGGGCTTTCTCGATCTCGTCGAACAGCAGCACGGCGTAGGGGCGGCGGCGGACGGCCTCGGTCAGCTGGCCACCCTCCTCGAAACCGACGTATCCGGGAGGCGCGCCGATCAGGCGGGCGACGGTGTGCTTCTCCATGTACTCGCTCATGTCAATGCGGACCATGGCGTCCTGACTGTCGAACAGGAACTCCGCGAGGGCCTTGGCCAGCTCGGTCTTACCCACCCCGGTCGGCCCGAGGAACATGAAGCTGCCCAGCGGGCGGTTCGGGTCGCTCAGCCCGGCGCGGCTGCGGCGGATGGCGTCCGCGACACTCACGATGGCGCGGTCCTGCCCGATCACGCGCCCGTGCAGCTGCTCCTCCAGCTTCAGGAGTTTCTCGCGTTCACCCTCCATCAGCTTGTTCACGGGGATGCCGGTCCAGCGGCTCACGACGGACGCGATGTCCTCCTCGGTCACCTGGGTGTGCGCGAACTCGGCCCCCTTGAGCTTCTGCTCCAGCTCATGCACCTCTTTTTCCAGCTGCGGGAGGCGGCCGTACTCCAGTTCGGCGGCGCGTTGCAGGTCGTAGTCCCGCTGGGCCTTCTCGATGTCGGTCCGCACCTGATCGAGCGATTCGCGTTTCTCGCGCAGCGCCGCGACCTCGTGCCGCTCGCCTTCCCAGCGGGCGCGGACGTCGGCCAGCTCGTCAGTGATGCCCTTGAGGGTGCCCTCGATGTCCAGCAGGCGGTTCTGGCTGTCCTGATCCTTCTCGCGCTTCAATGCTTCGCGTTCGATCTCCAGCTGGAGCTTGCGGCGTTCGAGCTGGTCGATGCGTTCGGGGCTGCTCTCCAGCGCCATGCGCAGCCGGGCGGCGGACTCGTCGATCAGGTCGATGGCCTTGTCCGGCAGTTGCCGGTCCGTGATGTACCGCTGCGACAGCTGCGCGGCGGCCACCAGCGCCGGGTCGGTGATCTCCACGTTGTGGTGCACCTGGTAGCGCTCCTTGATCCCGCGCAGGATGCTGATCGTGTCCTCGACGCTGGGTTCGTCCACGAACACCGGCTGGAAGCGGCGTTCCAGGGCGGGGTCCTTCTCGATCTCGCGGTACTCGCTCAGCGTCGTGGCGCCGATCAGGTGCAGTTCGCCGCGCGCCAGGGCGGGTTTGAGCATGTTGCCCGCGTCGGGGCTGCCCTCGGTCTTGCCCGCGCCGACGATGGTGTGGATCTCGTCCACGAACAGGATGACCTCGCCCGCCGAGGCGATCACCTCGTCGATGACGCCCTTGAGGCGTTCCTCGAACTCCCCGCGGAACTTCGCGCCCGCCAGCAGGCTGCCCATCTCCAGGCTGACGATGCGCTTGTTTTTCAGGCCGTCGGGCACGTCGCCCTTCACGATGCGGATGGCGAGCCCCTCGGCGATGGCGGTCTTGCCGACGCCGGGTTCGCCGATCAGGACGGGATTGTTCTTCGTGCGGCGCAGGAGGATCTGCATGGCGCGGCGGATCTCCTCGTCGCGGCCGATGACGGGGTCGAACTTGCCGTCGCGGGCGCGCTGCGTGAGGTCGGTGCCGTACTTGGCGAGGGCGTCGAACTGCTGTTCACTGGTCTTGGTCGTCACGGTCTTTCCTTTGCGCTGCTCGTTCACGGCGCGGTTCAGGTCAATTTCGGTGGGCAGGCCCTTGCCCCGGTACTCGCCGCGCAGGGCGAGCAGGAGGGCGTCGGCCGCCACGAACGAGTCGCCGAGCTGCCCGGCCAGCGTGTCGGCCTTCTGAAAGGCGCGGGCGAGTGCGGGGTCGAGGTACAGCTGACCCTCGCCGCCCTGCACGCGGGGGAGTTTCGCCAGTTCGGCGTCCAGCGCGGCGCGGATCTGCGTCAGGTCGCCGCCCGCGAGGGTCAGGGCGCGCGCGGCGGTGTCGTTGTCGGTCAAGGTGCGCAGCAGGTGCGTGGGGGTGAGGTTCTGGTGCCCGCTCTGCTGCGCGAGCGTCTGCGCCTGCTGCACGGCCTGGGTGGTGGCTTCGGTGAAGCGTTCAGGGTTCAAGGGTGGGCCTCCGTGGGGTGAGGATCTGGGACGTTCAATCTCCCACCATTCTGAAACTTGAGTGCAGTCGTGTCAAGTTTATTGCGGCTTAAGAATGGTGCCGCAACTCCCGTCCCGCACGCAACGCCCCTGCAACGCCCCCCGGCGCACACTCCCCTCAGCCCAGCACCACACAGGAGGACCGACCATGACCCGCACCCTGACCACACTGCTCCTCGCCACCATCAGCCTCACCGCCGTCAGCACCGCCGCCGCGCAGAAGACCACCCTTACCATCGGCGGGAAGCCCACCACCCTCGACACCGTCAAGGTCGGCGGCCGCACCTACGTCGCCCTGGACCAGCTGCAGAAAGCCCTGACCGCTGCGGGCGGCAGCAACCAGCTCGGCGCGGCGGAAGGCTGCCTGAACGAATGGCTGTTCAACGGCACCTGGAGACTGCGCGTCACCGCCATCAAATACGTCCCGGACGACCGGAACGGCAACTACTACGGCTGGGTCGCCACCACCGAGATCCGCAACGGCGGCAAACAACTCCTCAACCTCTCGAACACCGGCATCGAGTACGGCGTCAGCCTCGCCCTGAAAGACGGCAGCACCAAGGAACTCGGCCTCAGCGGGATCACGTCCGCGTTCAAGACCCGGACCGACCTGCCGCCCGGCGCGGGCCTCGTCATGGACCTCCCGTTCTCCTGGCAGGGCGGCACGCCCACCAACGAGCAACTCCAGGCCAACCCACCGGTCAAACTCATCGTCCCGGTGGACGTCACGGCGCTGCGGCGCGGCGGCAGCACCCTGTACAAGACCGTCAACTACGCCAAGGACCCCAGCTTCCGCGTGAACCTCACCTGCAAGAAGTGAACTCCGCCCGCGCGGCCGGAACCCGAACGCCCCGATGAACCTCACGGGGACCACGTCCCACTGACGAGTTCCATCATGCCGGTCCCCGCAGCGGGCGCGGTGGCCCACGTGCCCGTCACCTCGATGGGTCCCTCCCAGTACGCGATCCGGGTGGAGCGGCTCAGCAGTTCCTGCTCACGCCGCACCGCCCGTACGCTCAGGTCGAACTCGTCGGACACCAGCCGCCAGCCCAGCGTGTAGGTACGCCCGGTGGGGCTGGTCCACACCTCGCCCGGCTCGGCACGCAGGCCCGAAACGGCCCGCACGCGCCCGTCCGGTTCCACCACGCTGCCGATCAGCTGCGCCACCGATCCGTCCGGGCGCCGCACCCGGTACACCATCAGGTCCCGCCCACCGTTCAGATGCACGCTGAACCAGTCCCACAGCGCCGACCGGCCCGGAATCTGGTTCCCCCACTGGTGATCCAGCCACGCCTGCCCCCGCACCGCGCGCCCGTTCACGGTGCCCGCCAGGTCCAGCCGCGTGATCCCCTGGTAGAACAGCACGCCCGTATCAGCACTGCCGCTGAACCCCGGCGGGTGCAGCACCGGCCCCTTCACCGGGGTCAGCGTCAGGTCCAGCGGCCCGGCCTTCAGGCTCAGCGGCGCGGTCGGCTCCGGCCCCGCCTGCGTCAGCGTCCACGCGCCCTGCCTCACCCGCAGCGGGGGAGAGGTCACCTCGCCGCTCCCGGCGGGCTGCTCCAGGAACGTCACCTGCCCCGTGCGCAGTTCCGTGACCGCCACGTGCGAGATCATTAGTGGGACCGGCACGCGGCTGTCCTGTACCCGGAACTGCGCCCAGTGCAGCGCCAGCCCCTCTGCGGGCAGATACGCGCTCACGTACCACCACTCCATCGGGTTCGCGTGCGCCCCGTACTCGGTCGCCGCGGGCAACTGGGCCGGATTCACGACCGTCTGCACCGGCACGCACCCGCTCAGGAGGAGGGCCGCCAGCACCGGAATGATCTTGAGACGCATCGGCCCCCAGCCTAACCGACCGGCTGTTCACCTGCTGCTGCACATAGCAGATGGCTGCCAACACCACTGCCTCTCAAAAACGAACCGACCCCCCAGTCTCCCGGAGGGTCGGCCCGTGTAGCGCGGGTTTACTCGTCGCCGAGGTACGCCTTGCGGACGCTCTCGTCGTTGGCGATGTCGGCGGCGTTGCCCGACAGTTTGATCTCGCCGGTCTGCAGCACGTACGCGCGGTGCGCGATCTGCAGGGCCATGTTCGCGTTCTGTTCGACCAGCAGCACGGTCGTGCCGCGCTCCTTGTTCAGCTTCACGATGATGTCGAAGATGGCTTCCACGAACAGCGGGGACAGGCCCATGCTGGGCTCGTCGAGCAGCAGCAGGCGCGGGGCGACCATCAGCGCGCGGGCGATGGCGAGCATCTGCTGCTCCCCGCCGGACATCGTGCCGCCCAGCTGATGCTCGCGTTCCTTCAGGCGCGGGAAGAACCCGAAGCCCTCCTGGATGCGGCTCTCGATCAGCGCGCGGTCGGTGACGGTGTACGCGCCCACGTCGAGGTTCTCGCGGACGGTCATGTCCTTGAAGATCCGGCGGCCCTCCGGCACGTGGCTGATCCCTTTTTGCATGATGTGGTGGGCGGGAATCCCGGCGATGGTCTGACCCTCGAAGGTCAGGGCGCCCGTGCGGGGTTTCATCATGCCGCTGATGGTGCGCAGCGTGGTGGTCTTCCCGGCGCCGTTCCCGCCGATCAGGGCGACGATCTCGCCCTCGTTGACGGTCATGCTGATGCCCTTCAGGGCGTGGATGTGGTCGTAGTACGTGTGGACGTTGTCGAGTTCGAGCATGGGCTTAGGCATGGGGGCGTTCTTCCTTCCCGTAGTCGCCGGCGGCGGCGCCGCGGCCCAGGTACGCTTCCATCACGCGCGGGTCGTTGCGGACCTGATGTGGCAGGCCCTCGGCGATCTTGCTGCCGTAATCCAGTACGGTGATGTGTTCGGACAGCGTCATCACGAGGCGCATGTCGTGCTCGATCAGGCACACCGTCACGCCCAGTTCGTCCCGCACGCGGCGGATCAGGGCCTTCAGGTCCTCGGTCTCGCGGGGGTTCATCCCGGCGGCCGGTTCGTCCAGCAGGATCAGTTTCGGCGTGGTCGCCAGCGCGCGGGCGATCTCCAGCTTGCGCTGATCCCCGTACGGGAGGTTCGTCGCCAGTTCGTTCCGCCACTTGCCCAGGCCCACGAAGTCCAGCATGATCCGCGCGGCGTCCCGGGCCTCCTGCTCGCCCTCGTGGAATTTCTTGGTGCGCAGCACGGCGTCCAGGAACCCGCTCTTCAGGCGGCTGTGACGGCCCACCATGATGTTCTCCTCGCTGGTCATCGTGGAGAACAGGCGGATGTTCTGGAACGTGCGCGCGATCCCGGCTTCCGTCACCTGATCGGGCCGCATGCCGACCAGTTCACGCCCCCCCAGGCGGATGGTGCCGCGCGTGGGTTCGTAGATCCCGGTGATCATGTTGAAGAAGGTGGTCTTCCCGGCGCCGTTCGGTCCGATCACGCTGACGATGCTGCGCTCGGGGATGTTCATGGTCACTTCGTTCACGGCGGTCAGACCGCCGAAGATCTTCGTGACGCCCGCCACTTCGAGAATGTTGCCGCTCACCTGCTGCCCCCTGCCTTGTCGTCTTCCTTGGCCGGGGCGTACCCGGCGCTGTACACGTCGCCGCTGGCCGTGCCGAGTGCGCCCGCGTTGCCCTGGGCACTCTCGTCTTCCTGGTTGTCGTCGTGGTGGAGTTCCAGCTGCCGTCTGCGGCTGGGCAGCAGACCCTCGGGCCGCAGGAGCATCATGGCGACCAGGATCGCGCCGAAGATCAGGCGCTGCAGCTGGCCGGGGTTGGCCTGCTGCGGAATCCAGGAGATGTTCGCGGTCGCCTCGCCCAGGCCGGGCAGGATGCGCAGGTTCAGCAGCGTCACGACGGCCGCGCCTAGGATCACGCCGGGGAAGGACCCCATGCCGCCCAGGATGACCATGGACAGGATCGCGATGCTCTGGTTCAGCACGAAACTCTCGGGGCTGATGAACTGCTGCTTCGCGGCGAAGATCATGCCCATCACGCCCGCGAAGCTCGCGCCGGTCGCGAAGGCGATCAGTTTGGTCTGCATCAGCGGCACGCCCATGGCCTGCGCGGCGACCTCGTCGTCACGGATGGCGATCCACGCGCGGCCGATACGGCTCCTGTCCAGGCGGACGTTCACGGTCAGGATCAGGCCGATCATGACCAGCACCAGCACGTACAGGAACAGCAGGTAGTACTGATCCGGCGCGAAGCCCAGCGCGCCCGCCGCCGCGTCGAACCACGGCACCGAGGCACTCTTGATAGGCGTGATGCCCTGCGAACCCGCCGAGTACAGGTCGAGGTTGTTCGCCAGCACGCGGATCACTTCGCCCAGGCCCAGCGTGATGATCGCCAGGTAGTCGCCCTTCAGTTTCAGCACAGGCAGACCAATCAGGACGCCCACGGCAGCCGCGGCGAAGATACTCAGCGCCAGGAACAGCCAGAAGAACCCGGCATTCAGGCCGTTCGCCAGGCCGTCGGCCTGCGGGGCCATCAGCACCAGAATGGCGCGCACCGTCAGGATGACCCCGGCGACCAGACCGACGCTGGCCAGCCGGAAACTCCAGGCGGTCGCGGCGGTCGGTGCGGCGCGGGACGTCAGGCGGTTGATGTACAGCATGCTCGCGGCCGTGACCACGGTCAGCACCAGCCCGATGGCCAGCGTCCCGGCGTTCGTGCCGCCCGGGTTCTCACCGAAGTATTTCAGGATCTCCGCGAAGCGCGGGCTGCCCACGATGCCCCAGGTGTACGCGCCGACCGCGAAGAAGGCCACATAACCCAGGTCGAGCAGGCCCGCGAGGCCCACCACGATGTTCAGGCCCAGCGCCAGCGCGGCGAAGATCATGATCTGGATGCTCAGGTCGAGCAGGCTGGTGTCCTCGCGGCCCGCGGCGGGCAGCACGAACAGCAGGCTGCCGACGCCCACCAGAGCGCGCGCCCACGGCGCGGCCTTCCACAGGTACGCGAAGAGGACGTTCGCCAGGAACAGGCTGACCATTAGGGCTTCCACGATGGGGTTTTTCAACGCGGTGCCGATCGCTCCCATCTGGCTGAGCAGGTCGCCGTTGTGCGAGACGAGCAGGAACGCGCTGGTCACGATGAAGAACAGCACCAGCAGGATCGTACGGTCGGGCGCGCTGGCCCTGGGCTGCTTCTGGAGCGTGGCGGTCATACTTTCTCCACGTTGCTCTTGCCGAGCAGACCGGTGGGTTTGAAGATCAGGATCAGCACCAGTGCGATGAACGCGCCGAGCTTGCTGTACGAGTCGTCGATCACGGCGAGGTTCTTGATGCCCAGCAGTTCACCGAACACGTTGGACACGCCGATCAGTTTCTCCAGCACGCCCAGCAGCAGGCCGCCCAGCACCGCGCCGGGAATCGAGCCGATGCCGCCCAGCACGGCGGCCGTGAAGGCGGTCACGCCGGGAATGAAGCCGCTGTAGGCGTTGACCGTGCCGAACTTCATGCCGAACAGCACGCCGCTGATGCCGCCCAGCGCGCCGCCGATCAGGAAGGTGGCGCTGATCATGCGGTTGCCGTCGATGCCCATCAGGCCGGCGGTCACGCGGTCCTGCGCGACGGCGCGGATGGCCTTGCCCATACGGGTGCGGTTCACGATGTAGTTCAGCACCGCGAGGCTCAGCAGCGACACGATGATCAGGATGACGTCCTTGAGCTGCAGGCTGACACCGATCCCGGTCAGGAACTTGCCCAGGCCTACGCAGCTGCTTTCAGGACCGCAGAAGGGCGCGGCGAACCCGTTGGGCAGGGTGTAGGTCAGGTCGAAGCGGCCCTGGAAGCCCTCGATGACGCGCAGGACGTCCTGGAGGATCAGGGACACGCCGATCGCGGTGATCAGCGGCACCAGTTTCGGTGCGCCGCGCAGCGGCCGGTAGGCGAGACGCTCAATGATCACGTTCAGCAGGCCGGAGATGGTCATGGCGGCGAGCAGCGCGATCAGGAGTTTCAGGTACCCGTTCATATTGACGGGGGCCAGCACGCGGAAGACTTCAAAGCCGACGACGGCTCCGGTGACGAACACTTCGCTGTGCGCGAAGTTGATGAGCTGGAGCACGCCGTACACCATGGTGTAACCCAGGGCGATGATGGCGTACACGAAGCCCAGCACGAGCCCACCGACGATCACGTTCGCCAGGAAGGGCAGCAGAGTGGACAGTTCCAAGGCAGCTCAACTCCTTTCGTGGGGTGAGGGCGCGGGCCGGTGCGGGTGCAGGGGGGGTGGGGCGGCGCCACAGGAAACGGAAATACGCGGGGCGGACGTCACGGGGCAGTCCCGTGATGGTCTAGCTGGGCAATCGGTCAGTTTTGCGTCAGTTAACCTGAAGAGTATCGCTGTTCACGAAGCGCGGCGGGTGCGCTGTCCGGCCCTGCCGATCAAACACCCGGTTGCTTCACGGCAAGGGGCCGGGCGCGCGGCCCGGCCCCAGGATGGTACGGGGAGGTGGGTGTCCCGGCGGGAAGTGCGTCTATACACACCTCCCGCAGGTTCTTACTGCTTGACGGGCTTGACGGGAATGCTGGTGCTGAGCTTGAACTTCCCGGCGGTGACGTTCATCACGTACAGGGTCGCGGCCTTGCGGTCCCCGGCGGAGTTGAAGCTGACGTTGCCGGACAGCAGGCCCGTGAAGCTGCCCTTGCGGATCGCGCTCTCCACCTGCGCGCGGCTGGGCACCTTGTTCTTGTTCGCCCGCACGGCGTTCAGCACGCCCTGCACGACCACCTTCGCCGCGTCGTACCCGAACGCCCCGAAGCCCTGGGCGTCGTCGTTGAAGGTCTTCTTGTAGTTGGTGGCGAAGACCTTCGCGGCAGGCAGGGCGCTCAGGGGCGCGGCCACCGTCGTGAAGTAGATGTTGTTCGCGTTCGCCTCGCCCACGATCACCGGCAGCTCCCCGCTGTCCAGACCGTCGCCGCCCACCACGGGCGTCTGCACGCCCGCTTCACGCAGCTGCTTGAT